>JAKACF010000043.1:0-9282 GCA_021821585.1 Actinomycetes bacterium | reverse complement strand
AACTTCCTGATCGGCGGCGTGACGGGCGTCTTCCTCTCCGACGTCCCCGTCGACGTCACCGTGCACGGCAGCTTCTTCGTGATGGCGCACTTCCACTACACGATCATGGGAGGCCTCGTCTTCGCCTTCTTCGCCGCCATCTACTACTGGATGCCGAAGCTCACGGGGCGGACGCTCGACATGCGCCTCGGACGCATCCACTTCTGGTGCATGTTCGTCTTCTTCAACATGACGTTCTTCCCGCTGTTCATCCTCGGGATCCTCGGCATGCCGCGGCGGGTCTTCGAGTACGCCCACAACCTCCAGGGCCTGAACGACTTCTCGTCGATCAGCGCCTACCTGCTCGGGGCGTCCTTCCTGATCTTCGTCGCCAACTTCATCTGGACGATCATCATCGAGCCCCGCAAGGCGGCCGCCAACCCGTGGAACTCGCTCGGCCTCGAGTGGCAGACGCCGACGCCGGTCCCCTACTACAACTTCGAGCGGATCCCCGTCGTCCTGTCGGACCCCTACCACTACAGCGAGCCGGAGGCCTTGCCGGTGGCGGACCTGGCGCCGCTGCCGGGTACGGGCGCCACCGCCGTCGGCGTCGGGAGGGGCTCCGTCGAGGAGCACGACCCACGACCCCCGATGGCCTGAGCGGAGAGACGAGATGAGCGCAACGACGCACAACAGCGGCGAGACGGGCGGCCCGGTGCTGACCGAGACGCCCGAGGAGCTGGCCTACGAACTCCGAGCAGCCGAGGGGTCCATCTGGACCGGCACCCGCCTTGCCATCGGCATCGGCGTGTTCTCCTTCGCCTCGCTCGCCTTCGCCTACTTCTACCTGCGGTCGAACAACACCTTCAACCTCTGGCGGCCGAAGGGCATCACGGCACCGACGTCCTTCGGGGCGGCGGTCATGGCCTTCACGCTGGCGGCTGCCGCCCTTGCCATCCTCGCCGGCCGCCGCCTGCGCGGCGGCCAGACGACCGACTGGCAGGTCGCCGGCTGGGCCGCCGTCCTGAGCGGCCTCATCGCCCTCGCCCTGCAGATCTGGGAGCAGACCCAGCTGCCCTTCTACCCGGGCTCGAGCGGCTACGCCTCCTGCTACACCGGCTGGGCGGTCATGAACATGGCCCTCATCCTCGGAGGCGTATACTGGTCAGAGACCCTTCTCGCCCGCTTCATGCGACTGCGGCGCGCCTTCACCGAGGAGGGCGGCGCGGCCGACAGCCCGCTTCCCGCCGCCCGGCTGTTCCGGGCGAACGTCGAGGGGGCCGCCTCCTTCTGGATCTTCGTCGCCTTCACCGAAGTATTCTTCTGGCTGCTCTTCTACGTGATCTGAGGAGGTCGAACATGTTCATCGCCACCTCCTATGTGGGAGCGCAGGCCCTGACGGTGGCCATCCCGCTCGGGACGTTCCTCGTCGCACTCTTCGTCGCATACCTGCGTCGCCGACCGAACCTGTGATGAGGGGGGCCGCCCGGGGCGGCCCGGGGATCCAGTCGCTGCACCACGCATGGACGCTCCCTCCGGAGCTCGCCCGAACCCTCACGCGGGTCGGTTCGCTCGTCGCGCTCGTCGTCGCCCTGAGCCCGCCGCTCCAGGGAGCCGCCCATCGCTACGCGGTCTTCGAGACCGTCCAGTACTGCCTGCTCGCCGTCGTCGTACCGGCTCTCGCGGTCCTCGGGGCGCCCTGGCGGCTGCTCGGCCTCTCGCCCCTCCTCGAACGGCTCGACGCCGGCAGGGCACGCCGCCGCACGATCCAGCGTGCGGCCGTCGAGCTCGCCCCCGCCCTGGCGGTGCTCGTGGCCTGGCGGACACCGGCACTCGTCGACCGGCTCCAGCAGCACCCCTTCCTCCTCGCGCTCGAGGCCGTCACCCTCGTGCCGGCCGGCGCCCTCATCTGGCTCGACTGCGTCGCCTCGCCGCCCGCCGTGCCCCGCCTCTCGCCGCTCGGCAGGCTCCCGGTCGCCGCCGTCTCGATGTGGACGCTGTGGATCCTCGCCTACATCGTCGGCATGGCGACCTCCGACAGCTATCCGGCCTTCGCCCACGTCGGCGGCCGGAGTCTCTCGACGGCGGCCGACCTCCAGCTCACGGCGGGGGTGATGTGGGTCGTGGCGGCGGCGGCCTTCCTGCCGATCCTCTTCTCGAACCTCATGGCGTGGCTCCGCAGCGACCACGGGGGATGGCCGGCCTCCCTGAAGTGAGTTGACGCTCGGGAGCGGGCAGAGTGGAGGCGAACGCCGTCGCCCAAGGAGCCCTGCCGAATGAGCACACCCCGTCCCTCGGAGAGCGTGATGACCCTCCCCCGTGCCGACGGCACGCCGGGACACCTCCCGCCCTCGAGGCGCGCCCTCACCGTCGCCGGCGTCGTCGCCCTCGCCGGATCCTTGGCGCTCGACGCCCTGCTCGTGGTCGCCGGGACGGGCCTGTTCCCCTCCATCAGGCACTTCTCCCACTTCGCCTGGTGGGACTACGGCTCGCTCACGGCCCTCGGGGTCATCCTGGCGACCCTCGCCTGGCCCTACACGGTGCGCGTGGCCTCCTCCCCGCGGGCGTTCTTCCTCCGGCTGGCCGTCGTCGCCACCCTCGTGCTGTTCCTGCCCGACCTCTGGCTGCTGCTCGTGAGCCACGCTCCCGGGCGGGCGGTCGCCGTCCTCGTGGCCATGCACCTCGGGGTGGCGGTCGTCACCTACAACTGCCTCGTCCGCCTCGCCCCGGCGGCCGACGGGACCGAGGGCGAGGCCACGGCGGCCGAGACGGTGCCGGCGGAGCCCACCGGCGAGGAGCCTGCGCCCGCCCGCTCCCCGGCGCGGCTCGCGACGAGCCTCCTCGTCCTCGTCGGCATCGAGTTCGTCCTCGGCGTGAGCGCCCTGTTCGCCGTCCCCGCCGGGCGCCCGAGCGGGTGGCTCCCCCGGCGGGGCACGGACCTGTACCTCGCCCACGCCGTCGTCGGGCTACCCCTCGCCCTCGGCGCGCTCGCCCTCGTGCCGCTCGCCGCCGGCGCCACGCGCAGCCTGAGGGTCACCGCCTGGATCGGCCTCGCCGGCGTGGCGGCCGCCGGTGCCGGGGGCATGCTGACGGCGTCGCATCCTCTCCGGATCCTCGGCATGGCACTCATGTTCCTGGGCCCGCTCGTCGCCGGGTTCGCCTACCTCATCCCGGTCCTCGACCGGCTGCCCCGCGAGGAGCCCCCCTACCCGGGTTGAGGCCCGACCGCCGGCAGCACGAGGGGGGGAAGGCGGGCGCTCAGCAGCTGCTCCGCCGACTGCAGCTCGCTCTCGGCGAGCGCCCTGTCGTGGGCGAGATTCCTCCCCGCCCTGGCGAGCGACGCCCCGGCGGCCGTCCCGGAGCCGCCCGCCCAGGACTTCTGCACGGCCTCGATCGCGACCATGGCGTCCGCCGTGGCCCAGGTGGTGATGGTCCCGACCATCGCCTGGAGGTACCTGCTGGCACCCGAGCCCGGCACCTCGACGTTCGAGAGGTTGAAGATGTCGCTGTTGGCGAACGAGCAGGCGACCTGGTCGTCCCGCAGCAGCCCCGGGATGAGCGGGCGGTCCTTGGCCTTCACGCGGTGTGCGACGAGATCCCGGTGGATGGTGAGGCTCTCGTTCAGCGCGAAGGCGCAGCCCTTCACGTCGGTGTTGATCTCCTTCACGATGCTCGTGTCCTCCGACGCCTGCACCGCCTTCGAGGCGTGCTGGGGCAGGTCGGTGAGCACGGTGGCGGCGACGACGACGGCCGCCGCCCCGCCGACGAACCAGCCTCGCCGGCGGTACCAGGGCAGCAGGGCGCCCTCGGGCGTGGGCGGGCTCATGGGGACTCCTTGGCCGAGAGACGGGTGACCTCCGAGGCGATGCCCTCGCCGAAGCGGCGCACAAGGGCGGCCGAGAGCTCGAAGGTCCCCTTGGCGACCTGGTTCGCGAAGGGCGTCGCCCTGGCACGGACGACCCCGGAGGGGTCGATGAAGTAGAGCGCCTCGGAGTGCGAGACCGTTCCGGACGAGGCCTGCGCCTCGATCGAGACGCCGTAGGTCCTCCAGACCGAGTTCAACCGGGGGACCGAGCCGGTGAGGAACTGCCACTGCGGGACGGCCGCCATCGCCGCCTCGGCCGGGCGGGCGTCGGCCGGCGAGACGGCGAGCGGGTCGGTGTTGACAGTGAGGAACTCGACGCGACCCCTCGCCCCGCTGCGCCCGAGGTCGGAGAGGGCGGACTTCACCTCCCGCTCGATCACCGGGCAGATGTCGTCACAGGAGGCGTCGAAGAAGCTGAGGACGACGACCTTGCCCCGGAACGAGGACAGGCTCACCGCACGCCCCGAGGCCGAGACCAGGCGGAGCGGGGGAGCCTTCTGCGGGCGGAGCGGGGTGAGCTCCATCATCTTCGACAGAGGCGCCCCGAGCGACGGGGAGTCCGGCGCAGTGGGCCGAGGGAACTGCGGCACCGAGGTGGCGCTGGCGGGCGGGATGGGCGGCGTCGCGCTCGGGCCGGCGAAGAAGTGGTCGACCACGATGCCTCCGAACCCGAGGACGAGGCAGGCGAGCACCACGAGGCCGACCGTCCGGCGGGGCACCTTCGGGGGCGGCTCGGCGAAGGCGGCCGCCCTCTCGGCCTCCGACAGCACGGCCTGATCCCTCACCGGGCCCGAGCCTACTCACCGGGGAGGCCCCCGACGAGAGGTTCCCGCGCTCAGCGCACCAGGTGGACCGGCCGCCCCTCGAAGTCCTCGATCGCCTCCGCCGCCTCGTGGAGGAGGTGGTGGGCGAGGTCCGACAGGGCCCGGGCGGCGGCGAGCTCCTCGCCGATCGACGGGACGTCGGGGTCGGTCGGGCTGCGCTTGGAGCGCCCCCAGCCGTCGATCTCGCGGGTGCCGGTGCTGAGGCGGGCATCCGCCCTCGTCCGGTTCTCGTCTTCTGTGAAGTAGATCTCCACCGTCCAGACCGGCTCGTGGGTCATGGCGACTCCTCTCCTCTCCCGTGGTGGCCGTCGTCTCGTGGAGCCGCCGCCATCGCGTACCTCGCGAGCGCCCCGAAATGGAAGCGCCGGCCGGTGACCCGCTCGGTGCGCACGAGGAGGTACACCTCGCCGGCCTCGGGGACGAGCGGGGTGAGCCCGGAGGCGGCCAGCTCGTCGAGCAGGACGGGGTCGCGCACGACCGAGACGTGGCCGCGGACGAGGACGCTCCAGGCCTCCTCGGGCTCCTCGCGCCCGTACCCGTCGATCGTCCCGTCGACCTCGAAGGCGACGACCGGCCCGTGGGCAGCCACCCCGAGGATGGACCCCGGGCCCACCCTGAGCACGATGTCGTCGCCGTGGAGGACGTAGTTGAGGGGCAGCACCGCCGGCATGCCGGCCATCTCCATGCCGATCCGCCCCACCCTCCCGCCGGCGGGTGCGTCCATGAGGGCGAGGCACTCCGACCGCGTGAGCACGACCGAGCCCCGCTGGTCGAACCCGTCCAGGTTGTCGAGCAGGCTCATCGTCTCCCTCCCACACGCGCCCGGAGCGCCCGTCCGGTCACCTCGTCGAGCGTGACCCACACGGCGCTGGTGAGCCCGTCCCGGCCGACCCAGGGCTCGGCGCCGAGCGAGCTCAGGCGAGCGAGCTCCCCGCCGTCCTCGCTCGTGCGCACGGGACCGGCGACGAGCACGCTCCAGGCCTCCCCCGTCACCTCGTCGAGACGGTCGACCTCGAAGCTCACCCGGTCCGTCGCCGCCAGAGAGGCGGCGAGCCGGGCGCCCGCGCAAAAGGCGATCTCTCCTCCCTCGACGGCGAAGTTCACCGGCAGGGCGGCGAGCCGGCGGCCGTCATCGAACACGACGCGGCCGACTCCCCCCTTTGCGAGCAGCGCCACGGCCTCGTTCTTGTCGAGGTCCCTCACCTCGGGGCGGCGCACCGGCCGGCCATGGCCCGGCGGCCGGGTGGCCTCGGCCCCGAGCAGAAAGCCCGGTGTCGTCTCGAGGGCCCGGGCGAGGCGGTCGAGGTCGCTCCCCGCGAGGGAGGGGACCGGGGTGCGCTCGAGGTAGGCGAGGAAGGTGGCGTCCATGCCCGAGCGGGCGGCGAGCTCGCCCAGGCCGAGCCCGAGCTCCTCCCGGCGGTGGCGGACCCTGCGTCCGAGGTCGCTGCCGACGAGCGCGCTCGCCGGGGTCACGGTCGCGTTCCCTTCCCGCTCACCGCCAACCGGGCACGGGCGCCGCCCTCGGGCGAGCGCAGGATCGTGCCGGCCCGGCCCTCGAGGAGGTGGACCGCCTCCGAGAGCCGGCCGATCGCCGCCAGAGGGCCCCCCGACTCGACGAACCGGCAGACGGCTTCGACCTTCGGCCCCATCGAGCCTGCCGGGAAGCTGAGCGCCCGCAGCTCTGCGACCGTCGTCTCGCCGAGCGGGCGGGCGGCCGGCGTGCCGTAGCCGACCATCACGGCCGCCACGTCGGTGAGCAGCAGCAGCGCGTCCGCCCGGAGATCCCGAGCGAGCAGGGCGGCCGCGAGGTCCTTGTCGACGACGGCCTCGGCGCCCTCGAGGCGCCCGTCCCGGCGCACGACCGGGACGCCGCCCCCACCCGCGCAGATCGGGATGACCCCCGCCTCGAGCAGGCTCTCGATGACAGCGAGCTCGACGATCTCGAGCGGCTCGGGGGAGGCGACCACCCGGCGCCAGCTCTCGCCGTCGGGGTGCATGACCCAACCGGTCCGGCGGGCGAGGGCCTCCGCCTCGGCTCTCGGGTAGGCGGGGCCGACGAACTTCGTCGGGTGCGAGAAGGCCGGGTCCCCGGCGCCCACCACCGTCTGGGAGACGAGGCTGGCGACGCTCCTCTCAGGCAGGGCGTTCTCGAGGGCCTGGAGCAGGAAGTAGCCGATCATCCCCTGGGTCTCCGCCCCGAGCACGTCGAAGGGGTAGGGGGCCGACAGCTTCTCGTCGCGCGCGCTCTCCTCGGCGATCACCCCGACCTGCGGCCCGTTGCCGTGGGTGACGATGATCTCGTGGTGGCGGGCGAGCTCGGCCAGTGCCCCGACCGCCTGGTCGACGTGGCGTCGCTGGAGGGCGGCCTCGGCCGGCTCCCCCCGCTCGAGGAGGGCATTGCCGCCGAGTGCTGCCACGACCCTCATCGCGGGCCCTCAGCCGGCCAGGGTGGCGAGCATGATCGCCTTGATCGTGTGCAGCCGGTTCTCCGCCTGGTCGAAGACGACGGAGGCATCCGACTCGAAGACCTCGTCGGTCACCTCGAGCGCCGTCAGGCCGTGTGAGCGCTGAAGGGCACGGCCGACCTCGGTGTCGGTGCCGTGCAGGGCGGGCAGGCAGTGCATGAAGCGCGTGTCCGGCCGGCCGGTGGCCTTCATGACGGCCTCGCTCACCTGGTAGGCGAGGAGGAGCTCGATGCGCTCGTCCCAGCTCGAGGCGGGCTCGCCCATCGACACCCAGACGTCGGTGTAGACGAAGTCGGCCCCGTCGACGCCCTCCTCGACGTCGTCGGTCACGCTCACCCGCCCCCCGGAGGCGCCCGCCAGCTGCTCGGCCGCCGAGACGACCCCGGGCGACGGCCAGAGGGCGGGCGGACCGACGAGCCGGACGTCCATGCCGACGAGGGCCCCGCTCACGAGGAGCGAGCTCGCCGTGTTGTTGCGCGTGTCCCCGAGGTAGGCGCAGACGACCTCCTCGATCGGCTCGGCGGAGAAGTCCTCCATCGTGAGGAGGTCGGCCAGCGCCTGGGTGGGGTGCCATGCGTCGGTCAGGCCGTTCCAGACCGGGACGCCGGCGAAGCGCCCGAGCAGCTCGGCGTCGTCGTGGGCGCCCCCCCGGTACTCGATCCCGTCGAACATCCGGCCGAGCACCCTGGCGGTGTCCTTCACGGACTCCTTGACGCCGATCTGGGACTCGCCAGGACCGAGGTAGGTGACGTGCGCCCCCTCCTCGTGGGCGGCCACCTCGAACGCGGCGCGGGTCCTCGTCGAGGTCTTCTCGAACACGAGGGCGATGTTGCGCCCGGCCAGGCGGGCCGGCCGGAGCCCGAAGCGGCGCTCGGTGCGCAGCTCCCGGGCGTAGTGGACGAGCGAGAACCACTCGTCCTTGGTGAAGTCGAGCTCCTTCAGAAGGTTCCTCCCCGCCAGCCCGAGCGAAGCGGGGTCCCGCGGCATCGTGTGGACGCTCACGCCGCCTCCCTCGAGATCGGGCAGGTCATGCAGCGCGGGCCGCCCCGGCCGCGGCCGAGCTCGCCCCCCGCCACGCTCACCACCTCGATGCCGTTCTTGCGCAGCATGGTGTTCGTCGCCACGTTGCGCTCGTAGCCGAAGACCACGCCGGGAGCGACGGCGAGGAAGTTCGTCCCGTGGTCCCACTGCTCACGCTCGGCGGCCCGGATGTCCTCCTCGGTCGTGAGGACGGTCACCTCGTCCACCTCGAGCACCTCGGCGAGTGCGTGCCAGAGGTTCCTGTTGAGACGGACCGCGAGGCCGGCGCTGTCGCCGTCCGGCGTGATCGTCCAGGAGCGCAGGTGCCGGTCGAAGTAGGGGTAGAGGACGAAGGTCGCCGAGTCGACCATCGTCATGGCCGTGTCGAGGTGCATCATCGAGCGGCTCTTCGGCAGCTCGACGGCGACCACCCGGTCCGCCTCGCCGGCGGCGAACAGCGCCCTCGCCACGATCTCGACGCCCATCGGCGTCGTCCGCTCCCCCATCCCGATCATCACCGCCCGGTGGCCGATGACGTGGACGTCGCCCCCCTCGATGGAGGCGGGGAGGTGGGCGGCGTCGTCGTCGCCGTAGAAGATGGGGAAGCGACGGCTCTGAAAGAGCGGGTGGTAGCGGTAGATCGCCCGGCTGTGGAGCGTCTCGCGCCGCCGGGCCGGCTTGGCCATCGGGTTGATCGTCACGCCGCCGTAGATCCACGAGGAGTTGTCCCGCTGGAAGAGATGGTTCGGCAGCGGTGCCAGCACGAAGTCGTCCGCCTTCAAGGTGTCCCATCGAAGGCTGTGGGTCCGCAGCGGCTGGAGGTCGGCCTTCAACACGCCACCGACCAGGAGCTCGGCCAGGTGGTGGCCGTCGAGGTCCTCGAAGAGGTCCCGGAGGGGACCGACGAGCGTCGGGCCGAGGATCTCCTCGGTGCAGACGCGGTCGAGGACGAAGGCGCGGGCCTCGTCGACCTGGAGCGTCTCGGCGAGCAGCTGGCCGAAGTAGTAGACCTCGACCCCCTTGTCCCGGAGCGCGTCGGCGAAGGCGTCGTGCTCCTCCCTGGCCCGCTTGGCCCACAGCACGTCGTCGAAGAGCAGCTCCCCGATGTTCTCCGGGGTGAGCCTGGACA
>JAKACF010000430.1 GCA_021821585.1 Actinomycetes bacterium | reverse complement strand
GGTCGCGCCGGCGCTCCTCGAGCACCCGCCGCCGGCTCGCCGTGTCCTCCTCACCCTCGAAGCGCCGGCCTCGCCCGTGACCGCCGCAGCAGCCCGAGCCGCCGCAGCAGCCTCCACCATGGCCCCGACCGTGGCCCCGCGGGCCGCGCTCGACGTCGTCTCGTCCCATCGTTCGTATCATGGTGCTCCTCCTTGGTCGTCACCTCGGACGCCTTCGCGGTGGATCGTGTCGTCTCGAAGACGGGCCGGATCATCGATGGCCTCGTAGCGGGCGAGCAGCGCCCCGATCCGCTCGCGTCGGGCTCGAAGCGCCGCCACCCAGGCCGCGAGCAGGGCGGCCCCCTCGCCGGTGAGCTCGTAGACGCGCTTTTGCGGCCCGGGGGCCTCCTCGCTCCAGGCCGAGGCGACGAGGCCCTCCTCCTCGAGGGCACGCAGCAGCCGGTAGAGGTTGCCGAAGTCGACCCGGCCCTCGTCGAGCAGCGCTTCGAGGTGGTCGGCGAGCTCGTAGCCGTGGCTTTCGCCCTCGGCCAGCAAGAGCAGCACGGCCGGCTCGGCGAAACGCTCGATCCGCGCCCGGACCTCGAAGCGGCCCGGGCCGACCCGGCAGCGGCACCGTGGCTGGCGATCGACCTTCATCGTCATCGAAGTATAGGTGTCTTACATAGGTAATACGTCGCGCGGTTCTCCGGCTGAGCCGGGGCGGCTTGTGCGGACCATCTCGGACTATTATCCATAGATCTATGGATTATGAGGAACAATCCGGCGGCCGGGCCGATCTCTACGTGCAGCTGGCGCGGATCGGCAAGGTGGTCGTGCACCCCAAGCGCATCGAGCTGCTCGACCTGCTCTGCCAGGCCGAACGCAGCGTCGAGGCCCTGGCCGCGGCGACCGGCCTCAAGCTCACGACGGCGTCCGCGCACCTGCAGGTGATGCGCCAGGCCCGCCTCGTCGAGACCCGCCGGGAGGGGACCCGCGTCTACTACCGCGCCGCCGGCGAGGAGGTCTGCCGCTTCGTCACCGCGCTCGGCGACCTCGGCCGGGCACGCCTGGCGGAGGTCGACCAGATCCTTCGCGCCATCGGCGCAGGCAGCGACAGCGCCGAGCGGGTGAGCCGCGCCGAGCTGCTCGAACGCGTCCGCTCGGGCGACGTGGTCGTCGTCGACGTCCGCCCGATGGAGGAGTACGCAGCCGGCCACATCCCCGGGGCGGTCTCGCTGCCCCTGGAGCACCTCGAGGCCCGCCTCGGCGAGCTCGACCCCCGCCTCGAGGTCGTCGCCTACTGCCGTGGGCCGCTCTGCCTGCTCGCCCCCGAGGCGGTCGCGGCGATTCGCTCCCGAGGGCTGCGGGCGCGCTGTCTGGAAGACGGCCTCCCCGAGTGGCGCCAGGCCGGTCTCCCCGTCGCCACCGCTCCGACCGGCCGCCCGGGGCGCGACACGCCCGCCACCGCACCGGCGGACCGGCGCGAGGCGAGGCCAGGGCGGCCCCGATGAGCACGGCGGCGCCCGACGAGGTCGTCTACCTCGACCACAACGCCACGACGCCAGTCGCGCCCGAGGTGCTCGAGGCCATGCTGCCCTACCTGCGCACCGCATACGGCAACCCCTCGAGCGACCACGCGCTCGGACGGCGCGCCCGCCAGGCGGTCGAGGAGGCACGAGCATCCATCGCCGCCCTCATCGAGGCCGCGGCCTCCGAGGTCGTGTTCACCTCCGGCGGCACCGAGTCGAACAACCTCGCCATCCGCGGCGTCGCCGCCCAGGCGCTGTCGGCTCGACATCGGATCGTCACCTCGGCGGTCGAGCACCCAGCGACCACCGCACCCCTTTCGCTGCTCGAAGCCTCGGGGTGGACGATCGCCCGCGTGCCCGTCGCCGCGTCGGGGATCCTCGACCTCGACGCCGGGCTCGGCGCCCTCGGCGACGACGTGGCGCTCGTCACCGTCATGCTCGCCCAGAACGAGACCGGCGCCCTCATGCCCGTCGCCGAGCTCGCCGCCGCCGCCCGGGCGCACGGGGTGGTCGTCCACACCGACGCCGCACAGGCGGTCGGGAAGATCCCCGTCGCGGTCGACGACCTCGGGGTCGACCTGCTGTCGATCGCCGCCCACAAGTGCTACGGCCCAAAGGGCGTCGGCGCCCTCTACGTGCGGCGGGGCACGCCGCTCTCACCGCTGCTCGTCGGGGCCAGCCAGGAGGCCGGCCTGCGGCCCGGGACCGAGAACGTGGCCGGCATCGTCGGCCTCGGCGCCGCCGCCCGCCTCGCCATCGACCACCTCGCGTCCGACGCTCCTCGGATCGCCGCCCTCCGCGACGAGCTTTGGGCAGCGCTGTCGACGAGGGTGCCCGGGATCGGTCGCCACACCCCCGACGGCGCCTGCCTACCGAACACGCTGCTCGCCTCGTTCCCCGGTGTCCTCGGCGCGGACGTCCTCGCCCGGGTCCCCGGCCTTGCGGCCTCCACCGGGTCCGCCTGCCACGCCGGCGAGCACACCCCGAACGCGACGCTCCTCGCCATGGGTAACAGCC
>JAKACF010000429.1 GCA_021821585.1 Actinomycetes bacterium | reverse complement strand
TGCACCAGCCATCCGACCGAGGATACCGACACCATCGCCGCCCTTTGGGCCCGGAGCGAGCAGACTGTGGCGGGATGGAGGGACAGATCCTGCTCGTCGACGGAACCTCGGCGGCCGCCGACGCAGATGCGGTGCGCCGCGCGCTGCAGCGCGCCGAGCCGTTCTGGCTCGACCTCCCCGGCCTCGACGACGAGGCCCTCGCGCTCCTCGGCGACGACATGGGCATCCACCCGCTCGCCCTCGAGGACGCCGTCAAGTTCGGCCAGCGCCCGAAGCTCGAGGAGTACGGCAACTACGTCCACCTCGTCGTGCACGGAGCAAAGGACGACGCCTCGGGCACGATCGAGGTGCACGCCTTCACTGCGACACCTACCTCATCACCGTGCACCGCGACCCGCTCCCGGTCTTCGACACCGTCCGGACGAGGGCAGCCGCGATGCGCCAGCACGGCAAGGCGAGCGGCATCTTCCTCCTCTACCGGGTGATCGACGCCCTCGTCGACGGCTTCTTCCCCGTCCTCGAGGCGATGGACGACCGGATCGACGACATGGAGGACGAGATCCTGGCGGACCCCACCGACGCCCAGCTCGCCACCTTGTTCGAGATGAAGCGCTCCCTCGTCACCTTCCGCAAGGTGGTGACGCCCGAGCGCGACGTCATGGCGGGCATCGTGGCGGGCGCGCTCGAGCTCCCCGGGATGACCGACGAGGCCGAGCGCTACTACCGGGACATCTACGACCACCTCATCCGCGTGAGCGACCTCGTCGACAGCTACCGGGACCTGTTGAGCGGCGCCGTCGACACCCACCTCTCGGTCGTCTCGAACCGCCTGAACGTCGTCATGAAGCAGCTCGCCATCATCGCGACGATCTTCCTCCCGCTCAGCTTCCTCACCGGCTTCTTCGGGCAGAACTTCGCCTTCCTCGTCGGCCACATCACCTCCGGCCCCGCCTTCCTCGCGGGCGGGATCGGCCTCGAGCTCCTCGCCGTCGTCGCCCTGCTGGCGTTGTTCAAGCGGCGCCGCTGGTTCTGACCGCTGCGGCGGCGAGCAGCTCGGGGAGCGGCCTCGAGTGGACGACGCTCAGGCGCTGGATGGGGCGGGTCAGGGCGACGTAGAGGAGGCGGAGGCCCCGCAGCCCCTCCCGGGCGAACGCTGCCGGCTCGACCACGACGGCGGCATCGAACTCGAGCCCCTTGGCTAAGGGGGCGGCGAGCACGGTCACGGGCCGCGCGAGGCCGTCCCGCTCGAGCAGCCCGACGTCCTCCCGGCGGCCGGCGAGCGACTCGAGGCGTGCGGCGAGCTCACCGGCCGGGGTGACGAGGCCGACGAGGAGCCCCTCGCCGGCGAGGCGGAGCGCCTCTGCGAGGCTCTCGGGGGCAAGCGCCTCCTCCGCGACGGGAAGGAACCTCGGCGCGCTCCGGCCGGGGCGGACCGAGCGGGTCGGCCGGACCCCCGGCGCGCTCGCCGGCAGGAGGCGCGAGGCGAGGTCCAGCACCTGCCCGGGCGCCCGGTAGCCGAGCGTCAGCTCCTCCCGGCGCACCGTGCTCGTCGAACCCTCGCCGGCGAGGTGGGGGACGATCTCCTCCCAGGAGCCGTAGCCGAAGGCCCCGGTCGCCTGGGCGAGGTCACCGAGAGCCGTGAGCGAGCCCTTCGGCGCCCGGCGGGCGAGCATCCGCAGCTGCATCGGCGAGAGGTCCTGGGCCTCGTCGACGAGGACGTGCCCGTAGGTGCGGCCCTGGCCCTCCAGCAGGAACCTCGCCTCGTCGATGAGCGCCAGGTCCGCCGGGCTCCAGGGGGCCGAGCGGAGAGAGGCCGGCCGCGGCCGGCGCAGCGACTCGAGCTCTTCTCCCGTGAGCTCGCCCGCGGCTGCCCCCTCGAGCAGGCCGGGCCGGGCGTAGAGCTCGCTCACGAGCTGGTGGGCAGACAACCGCGGCCAGAGCCGGTCCCGCAGGGCGCGGAACTCGCTCGAGGCCTTGAGCTCCGCCGGGAACCACGCCTCGTCCGCCTCGTAGCGGCCCCGGCTCCTCAGGCGCTGGCGGCAGAGGGCGGCGAGGCGTGCCTCGAGGGCGATGCGCCCCGACTTGTAGGGGCCCCCGCGTGAGGCGATCGTCTCGACCAGGTCGTTCACCGCCTCGGGCTCGAGGGTGAGCACGACACGGCCTGCCGTCAGCTCGACCGGCTCCTCGAGCCTCGAGCCGAGCCGGCCGAGTGCGCGCCGCAGCACCCCCGCCATGCGGGCGTCGCCTTTGGTCCGGGCCGCGAGCGGCCCGTCCTCGGAGCGGATCCGGGTGCGGGGGACGAGGTCGGCGATCGTCACCTGCAGGGCCGCCTCCTCGCCGAGCGAGGGCAGCACCTGGGCGATGTAGCGGAGGAACGCCTTGCTCGGCCCGACGACGAGGACACCCGAGCGGGCGAGCTCGGGGTGGTGGTAGAGCAGGTAGGCGGCCCGGTGCAGCGCCACCGCCGTCTTGCCCGTCCCCGGGCCGCCCTGGACGACGAGGAGGCCCTCGAGCGGGCTGCGGATGATCTCGTCCTG
>JAKACF010000428.1 GCA_021821585.1 Actinomycetes bacterium | reverse complement strand
CGCCCCCCGCCGGCGCGTGCCGGCGATCGGGCGGATCGTGACCTGCCCGTCGATCAGCCGCACCATGGGTTCGGGCGAGGCGCCGACGACCGAGACGCCGCCCTGGCGGAGGAAGAACATGTAGGGGCTCGGGTTCACCTGCCTGAGCACCCGGTAGACGTCGAAGGGCTCGCAGCCGAGCTCGAGGTCGAAGCGCTGCGAGAGGACGATCTGGAAGGCGTCACCGGCGACGATGTGCTCTTTTGCCACGGCGACGGCGTCCTCGTAGCGCCGGGCGGGCACCACCCTGGAGACGGCGTCGGGCGGCAGCGTCTCGTCGCGCGACGGCGGCGGCACGAGCGGCTCGGGGCGGGGCCGGCCGAGGTCGCGCCGCAGCCCGGCCAGGCGGCCGAGCGCCTCCTCGTAGGAAGCCGCCAGGTCCTCGGGCCCGGCGCCGGGCTCGACGACGACATTGGCGACGAGGGTCACCCGCTGGCGCCAGTGGTCGAAGGCGGCCAGGTCCCCGATCACCGACATGACGGCGTCGGGCGCCCCGAGGTCGTCGGGCGGCGGGGGGCCGAGCCGCTCCACCTCCCGCACGACGTCGTAGCCGAGATAGCCGACGAGTCCCGAGTGCAGCGGGGGGAGCTCGGCGTCGTGAGGGGCCCGCATGTCGGCGACGAGCCCGGAGAGCGCCTCGAGGATCCCACGGTCGAGGGGCACCTCGACGGGGAGCGAGCCCTCGAGGCTGAGGCGGCCCCCGCTCGAGACGAGGGTGGCGATCGGGCAACGCCCGAGGAAGGAGAAGCGGCTCCAGCGCTCGCCGTGCTCGACGCTCTCGAGAAGGAATCCGGGGCCCTCCCCGACGACCGAGCCGAAGGCGGCCACCGGCGTCAGGGTGTCTGCGACGAGCTCCTGTCGGACGGGGACGACGCGGTGCCCGGCCGCCAGCGCCGCGAACCCCTCGAAGTCCGGGAGCACCCCTGCACCCCGGCGGTCGGTCAGCTCAGGACCGCCCGGTCGAGACGGCGTCCCCGAGGCAGCGGTAGAAGCAGGAGCGCTCGCCGGTGTGGCAGGCGCCCCGGCCGTGCTGGTCGACGCGGACGAGGAGGGCGTCCCCGTCGCAGTCGTAGCGCACCTCGCGGACGAACTGCCGGTCGCCCGAGGTCTCCCCCTTGCACCAGTACTCCCGGCGGCTCCGGCTCCAGCACCAGGTCCGCCCGGTCTCGAGGGTCCGGCGCAGCGCCTCGGGGTCCATGTAGGCCACCATGAGCACCTCGTTCGTCGTCGCCTCCTGGACGACGGCGACGACGAGGCCGTCCGGGCCGAAGCGCACCGCCCCCACCTCCTCGGCGGTCGCGGCGATCGGCACCCCGGGGGTGACGCCGTAGCCGGCCCCGTCTCCGGCGGCGGCCGCCTCGCTCACAGGTACAGCCCGGTCCCGCCGTCGATGCGCTCGGAGGCGACGGCGTGGATGTCCCGCTCCCGCAGGATCAGGTAGTCCTCGCCCTGGACGTCCACCTCGAAGCTCTCCTCGGGGTTGAACAGGACGGTGTCACCCGCCCGGATCGTCCGCACGTGGGGTCCGACCGCCGCCACCTCGGCCCATGCGAGCCGCTTGGAGACCTGGGCGGTGGCCGGGATGAGGATGCCCGCCCTCGAGCGCCGCTCGCCCTCGGACTTCGGGATGCTCACGAGCACCCGGTCGTTCAGCATGGTCACAGGCTGCTTCTTGCCCGCGGGCCCGCTCCCCGCCTTCGCCGTGCCCGGGGATGGCCTCTCAGTGCTCACCGAAGAACGGTACCGCGGAACGCCCCCGGCACCGTCGTGCGACCGGTCAGTTGGTGAGGCCGAGGGCGGCCTGCTCTGCCTCCGCAACGGTGAGCGACCCGGCGAGGAGGGCCTTTCCGACGACGACGCCGGCGAGCCGGCGCCCCGCCGCCTCCAGTCGGGCGAGCCGGGCGATGTCGCCCGCCGAGGAGACGCCGCCCGAGGCGATGAGCGGCCGGTCGCTGCGTCCGAGCACGTCGGCGTACTCGGCCAGGTCCGGCCCGGCGCCCGTCCCGTCACGGGCGATGTCGGTGACGACGATGCCTGCCAGCTCCCGGCCTGCGAGGCGCTCGAGGGCCTCCTCGAGGAGGATGCCGCTCGCCTCCTGCCAGCCCCGGACCGCCACCTCCCGGCGCACGACGCCCTCGGCCGACCGGGCGGAGCGGTAGTCGAGGCCGACCACGACCCGGCCCGGCCAACGCAGGAGCATCGCCTCGAGGAGTCCCTCGTCCGACAGGGCGGCGGTGCCGACGACGACCCGGGCAACGCCTCCCTCGAGGAGGGCGGCGGCCGCCTCGAGGGAGCGCACTCCTCCTCCGGCCTGGACGGGAAGGCCGGTCCGGCGGGCGATGCGCACGACGGTCCCGGCGTTGGCCGCCTCCCCGCTCCGGGCGGCGTCGAGGTCGACGACGTGGAGGCGCTTCGCCCCCGCCTCGAGGTAGCGGCTCGCCACCTCGAGCGGGTCGCCATACTCGGTCTCGCTGGCGTAGTCCCCCTGGCGGAGGCGGACG
>JAKACF010000427.1 GCA_021821585.1 Actinomycetes bacterium | reverse complement strand
CGCGAGCAGCATGACGAGGCGGTCGACCCCGAGGCCGATGCCCCCCGTCGGCGGCATCCCCCGCTCGAGGGCGCGAAGGAAGTCCTCGTCCATCTCCATGGCCTCCTCGTCGCCCTTCAGCCGGTCGGCGACCTGGGCCTCGAAGCGGGCCCGCTGGTCGAGGGGGTCGACCAGCTCGCTGTAGCACTCGCCGAGCTCGCGGCCGGCCGCGATCGGCGTCAGCCGCTCGACGTAGCCGGGCTTGGAGCGGTGCTTGCGGGTGAGCGGCGAGACCGACTCGGGGTAGTCCATCACGTGCACCGGGCCCCACAGGGTGGACTCGGTGGTCTTCTCGTAGATCTCGGTCAGCACCTGCCCGGCGTCGAAGCGGTCCTGCAGCTCGACGCCGAGGCGCCCGGCGATCCGCCGGAGCTCGGCCTCGCCCATGTCGAGGGTGGCCCGCACGCCCGTCGCCTGTTCGATGGCCTCCTCGAGGGTGATCTTCGGCCACGGGGGCGTGAGGTCGAGCTCGCGCCCCTCGAAGGTGAACTTCGTCGTCCCGAGGGCCGCCATGGCGGCCCCGCTGATGAGGTACTCCTGCAGCTCGGCGACGTCGTGGTAGTCGGCGTAGGCCTGGTAGGCCTCGAGCATCGTGAACTCGGGGTTGTTCTTCGGGCTGAGCCCCTCGTTGCGGAAGACCCGCCCGATCTCGTAGACCCGCTCGATGCCGCCGATGACGCAGCGCTTCAGGTAGAGCTCGATCGCGATCCGCAGGTAGAAGTCGGCGTGCATGGCGTTGTAGTGGGCGACGAAGGGCTTGGCGAAGCCGCCGCCGGGGATGGCGTGCAGCATCGGCGTCTCGACCTCGACAAAGCCGCGGTCCGACAGCAGCGAGCGGAGGGCGGCCACCACCTTCGAGCGGAGCAGGAAGCGGTCCCGGACCCCCTCGTTCGCCCACATGTCGACTTCCCGCTGGCGGAAGCGCAGCTCGGGGTCGTGGACGCCCCGCCACTTGTCCCCGAAGCCGTGCTCGGCCCGGGCGAGCAGCCTCCAGGAGGAGACCTTCACCGAGAGCTCGCCCCGGCGGGTGCGGACCACCTCGCCCTCGGCGCCGACCCAGTCGCCGAGGTTGAGGCGGGTCAGCTCCTCGAAGTGCTCGGTGACCGCCGCCAGGCAGAACAGCTGGATCGAGCCCGACCAGTCGCGAAGCGTGGCGAAGGCGAGCTTGCCCTGCGCCCGGAGCAGCATGACCCTGCCGGCCACCCGCACGACCTCGCCGGACTCCTCTCCGGCGCCGAGGGACTCGTGGGCGGCCGCCACCTCGGCGGCGGGTCGGGTGCCGTGGTAGTCGTAGGGGATCTCGTCGGCGGCCGTCGGGGCGCTCACCGGCCCTCCTCGCCCGAGCCGAGCCGGGAGGGCTGGCGCTCGGTGTTCCGCTCGAAGATGAGGCGGAGGCCGTGCAGGGTGAGCCACGGCTCGTAGCTCCCGATCATCTCCGAGAGCGGCCGGATCAGGGCGGCGAGCCCGCCGGTGGCGACGATGCGGGCCTCGCCGAGCTCGTCGACGATCCGCCGGCAGAGCCCGTCGACGAGGCCGGCGTAGCCGTAGATGACCCCGGACTGGATCGACTCGACGGTCGACTTGCCGATGACGTGGCGGGGCTCGACGAGCTCGACCCGCCGCAGGGCGGCGGCGTACTCGAACAGGGCGTTCATGCTGATCTCGATCCCCGGCGTGATCGCCCCGCCGAGGTACTCGCCGGCAGCCGAGACGACGTCGAAGGTCGTGGCCGTCCCGAGGTCGACCACGACGATGGGGGGCGCCAAGAGGTCGAGGGCGCCGACGGCGTTCGCGATCCGGTCGGCGCCCACCTCCTTCGGGTTGTCGTAGAGGATCGGCATGCCCGTCCGCACGCCGGGCTCGATGACGACGAAGGGGACCGGGAACCAGCGCGTCGCCATCTCCCTGAGCGCCGAGGTGACGCTCGGGACCGAGGACGAGACGGCGATCCCCTCCAGGTGGCGGCGCAGCTCGTCGCCGCGGATGTCGACGCCGACGAGCCGGAGCAGCTCGACGAGGAGGAGGGCGTGCTCGTCGGAGGTGCGGTCGGCGACCGTGGCGAGCCTCCAGTGGTACTTGAGGTCCGGGAGCTCCCCGGCCGGCCGGCTGGCGGCGCCGCCGACCGGGTCCGCCGGCGGGTCGTCGAAGACGCCGATCACGGTCTGGGTGTTCCCGACGTCGAGGGCGAGCAGCACGGCACGTGTCTAGCCGACGACGACCTCCCCCGGCGCACCGAGGTCGAGGCCGATGTCGAGCACCGGGGCGGAGTGGGTGAGGGCCCCGACCGAGATGACGTCCGGGCCGGCCGTGGCGTAGTCGGCGACGGTCTCGAGGGTGATCCCGCCCGAGGCCTCGACGAGGACGGCACCGGCCCGCCCCCGCGGGTGCGCCCGGACGAGCGCCACGCACTCGGCGAGCTCGGCCGGCGTCATGTTGTCGCACAGCACGAGGGTGGCGCCGGCCTCGACGGCCTCGGCGACCTGGTCGAGCCGGTCGCACTCGACCTC
>JAKACF010000426.1 GCA_021821585.1 Actinomycetes bacterium | reverse complement strand
GAGCGCACGCTTGCGCTCCCGCCGCGACGCCGCCCGCTCCTTTGCATCGAGCCGGCCCTCCCGACAGCGCCTGGCGAGGTCCGCTCCGGCGAGGGAGCCCAGGTGCTCTCCGAGCGCACGGAGGACGTGGCCGTCGGCTTCGTCCACGCGAAGGCGGGTCCGCACTCGGGCGCCTCGGGGCGGGGCCACCACGAAGGGCTCGGCGATCGGCCGCAGAGCTCTGCTCACGCCCGCATCCTCCCGCGGCCCTGTGACAGCGCCTCGGTCCCACGTCGTCTCGGCGAGCCCAGCGCCTTCTCCGCCCGTTGGGTGCGAAGCGCCTGCCGTAGAGGCGGGCGCAGAAGGAAGTGAGCACCTCGGTCATGTTTCGCACGAGGTCGTCGTCGACCTCGCCGTCGTCGAGCACCACGAGGCGCCGGCCGTGGGCAGACAGCGCTGCTTCGACGAGCTCGACGTTCATCCTCCCGAGCCGGTCGCGATGCTCCACCACGACCGTCGTCGCTCTGGGATCGGCCAAGAGCCGGCGAACCTTGGACCGAGCGCCGTTCATGCCCGAGCCGACCTCGGACTCCACCCTCACGACCGGCAGCCCCGCCTTGGCTGCCCACTCGGTGAGCCGGGCGACTTGGCGGTCGAGGTCCCCTCGCTGGTCGTGAGACGAGACCCGGGCATAGAGCCCGAGGGCTTCCTTGCACGTCGAGAGCGCGACGTCGGGGGCGACCAAAATGGTGCGCTGGTTCACCCGGACAGCAGGCACCGGGAGGGTGCCGGCGTGAAACCAGTTGTACGCCGTCTGGGGGTGGATGCCCTGGCTGAGTGCCCACTGGGTCAAGTTCACCGGGTAAGGCGATCAGTCGAACGTATGTACGTGGGGTATCGCTGACTGATTGCCCAGCAGTTCCATACCCTCGCTTCTTCGAGCATCCGATGGCCTTTCGAGGTGCCGCCCGAGCGCTTGGTGGATCTCGTCGCCACCGACCTCACCGGCTACTTCCTCGTCGCCCGGGCGTTCGTCCCTGGTTTCGTGGCGGCGGGGAGGGGCCGCTTCGTCAACGTCACGATGAACCACGAGAGCATGCGGAGGAGGGGCTTCGTGCCCTACGGACCGGGCCGGGCAGGCGCCGAGGCGCTCAGCCTCATCATGACGGAGGACCTTCGTGAGCACGGCGTCGCGGTGAACCTGCTCCTCCCCGGAGGGGCGACCGCCACGGGCATGATCCCCGACGAGCTGCCCGAGGAGGCCCGCGCCCGCCTGCTCCCGGCGGCGGTCATGGGGCCCCCGGCCGTCTTCCTCGCCTCGAGGGAGTCCGACGGCCTCACCGGAGCCCGCATCGTCGCGAGGGACTTCGAGCAGTTCCTCTCCACCTACCGCGCCGGTGGGGGAGCCGCCGTCGGGTCGTGAGGGGGCCGGACTCCGACGAGGCGATGGGTGACTTCCTCGCCGAGCTCGGGCTGCCGGGCATCGTGGACGCCCACGTCCACTTCCTGCCCGACGCGCTCCAGGAGGCCGTCTGGCGGTGGTTCGACCGGCTGAGCCCTCCGTGGCCGGTCACCTACCGCGCCTCGCCCACCGATCGGCTGGCGACACTGGGCCGGCTCGGCGTCCGTCACCACACCGCCCTCGCCTACGCCCACCGCCCCCGGATTCTCGGGTACCTCAACGACCACACGATGGCGCTCGCCGCCCGGGAGCCCTCTGTCATCCCCACCTTCATGATCTATCCCGAGCCCGGCGTGACGGCGGAGACCTCACGGCGACTGGCGGAGGGAGGAGCCTGCGTGAAGGTCCACCTCCAGGTGGGTGGCTTCGACCCGACCGACCGGCTGCTCGAGGAGACCTGGGCCCTGCTCGAGGAGGCGTCGACCCCGGTCGTCCTGCACGCCGGCGCGGTGGAGGACGGCTCGGGCAACGAGCAGTGGTGCGGCCCGGACCGGGTCCGGCGCCTGCTCGAGCGCCATCCCGGCCTCCGACTCGTCGTCGCCCACCTCGGAGCGCCGGACTACGACGACTTCGTGGAGCTCGCCACCGACCATCGCTCGGTCTGGCTCGACACCGCGATGGTCTTCACCGACCCGCCCCATCTCGGGCCGGCACCGGGACACCTCGTCGGGCGACTCGAGGCGCTCGGCGAGCGCGTGGTCTTCGAGTCCGACTTCCCGACCATTCCCCACCGCTACGCCGCGCAGGTGCGGGGCCTCGTCGAGAGCGGCTTCTCCGAGGACTGGTTGCGTGCCGTGCTGTGGACGAACGGACGGAGGCTCTTCGGCCTCGCGGACTGACAGGGCCGTGCACCAGCCGCCTGGCGGCCGCTGCCGACGCAGCTGAGCTCCAGGCCCCTTGCGCCCGGAGCTCAGCTGGCGTGCGTCACCCCGCCCCCCGCTTGCTTGGCACCCTCGGGCGCCGGCTTGTTCTGGTCCTCCTCGCCGGCGGCGGCGGGCGCCGCCGGGGCGGAGTGCAGCTGGTCGGCTTCGTGGTAGGCGGCCTCGAAGGTCTCCGTCGCCCGCGTCATCGCCTCGTCGTGCTCGCGCAGCGCGGTCTGGAGGTGCTCC
>JAKACF010000042.1 GCA_021821585.1 Actinomycetes bacterium | reverse complement strand
CTCCCCGGAGGCGGACGCCGGCTCGCCGCCGCCGGGCCGGGGCGCGACAAGGGCCGCTCCCGCCCGGGATGTCCCGGTCGGGAGCGGCCCTCCGGCCTCTCTCGGTCGCCTCGGGGCGACCGGAGAGCGGGCGCCGTCGTGGCGGTGTTACTGACCGACCTTCACGCCCGGCATGCCCTCGGGGTACTGGATGGGCCGGGTGATGAACCCGCCCGGCACGTTGGCGTCCCGCCCCGCCTTGCCGAGGGGGAGGACGGTCCGGCCACCGGCGGCCTCGGCGAACATGAGGGCGGCGGCGGTGTAGATGGCGAAGCCGACGGAGGCCACGAGGACCCAGCCACCCGCCTCACGGATGCCGAGGTTGCCCGTGATGAACGCCACTGCCAGCAGGCAGCTCCCGGCCGACAGGCAGCCGAGCGTCCCGACCATGCCCGCCCCGCGGGGGATGGCGGCGAAGGCGCCGAGCCCGGTGAGCAGGCCGAGCATGACGAACCACATCCCGAGGGCCGGGAAGTAGGTGGCCGCCGTCGCCGGCGTCGGGATGGCGTGGGTCCCCATCAAGAGCTCGAGGAGCCCCCAGCCGATCCAGAAGGAGCCCCACATCCCGTGCATCGCCGTGGCGAGCCCGTCACGGGCCTTGTAGGACCACATCCCCGCGAGGAACTGGGCGATCCCGCCGAAGGCCAGCGCGAAGGGGGCGAGGTAGAGCCCCGAGGTCGTGCCGCCCCACCATCCCGCCAGGTTCGAGGCGACGATCAGCGTCGCGGCGGCGAAGCCGAACAGCCCGAGGATCGAGGGAGCCGCCACCGGGCTCAGCACGACGCGTGCCCGGTGCTCCCATACCTCGTGCTCGCTCAGCTCCGTCACGGCCCCACCACGTTGGCGTGGTGTGTACTCGTCCATGGGCTGTGCCGCCATGAACTCTCTCCTTCCACTCATCGACGCCCTCTCGACCGACCCCCGGTCGGGCGGCCTCTCGGCCGACCCCCGGGTCGGCGCTCGGCCAGGTTGTCCCGCCGCTGCCTCGGGCGTCTGGGTCTGTGTTGTGCAACGCGCGACTACCCGGTACGTGTACGCGAGTAACGACCGGGGACCGCAGGTGAGCGTCCGACCGCGTTCCGCCCCCTCCCCGGGAGCGCCCCCTCAGGCCGCCCCGGCCGGCCCCGCCGCCTCGGACTTCGCCCGGGCGTCCCCCTCGGAGCCGACGTGGTCGGCCACCTCCCGCTGGGAGCGGGAGGCCGACGCCACGTCGACCGGGTACGACCGGCGGCCGAGGAGCAGGATGAGGCCGCTCGCCACGAGGGGGACGAGCATGACGAGGAAGGCGTCGTCGAGACCGGTCACCTGGGCGGGTGAGCCGGCGGGTGACTTGGCCCCGCTGGCGGCGACGCCGAGGCCGCCCCGGTTGGCGCCGAAGAACTCCGAGATGACGCCGAAGGCGAGCGGGGCCGCCGCCTCGAGGAAGGTGCGGACGACGGTGCGCACGGCCTCGGCCCGTCCCCACAGCTGGGAGGGCACGACGTCGAGGCGGGCGGCGTCGAGGGTCGAGTTGGGCGCCGCCACGGCCGCTCCGGCCACGAAGATGAACGGCACGGCGAGTGCCAGGTTGCGAGTCAGCAGCGCCGGCAGCAGGAGGAGGCCGGCCGCGCAGTAGCCGACGACGCCGGCGTCGAGGCGGGCGGTGATCCTCCCCCTGCCGATCATCCGGTCGCTCGTCCGCCCGGCGAGGATGACGCCGGCCACCGCGCCGGCCCCGACGACGACGACGAGCACGGTCGCCAGCGCCTGGCTCACGTCGTACTGCCCGCGGACGAACAGGACGGCGAAGACCTTGAGCCCGGCGAAGAAGAAGTACCCGACCGAGGAGGAGATGATCATGATGACGTTCGTCCGGACCGAGAGGACGTAGCGGACGGCGCGACGAAGGCTCCAGCCCGAGGGGTCCTCGCTCACGACAATCTCCGGCTCGGCCTCGACGCCCGCCGACGCCACCGCCTCGTGCACCGAGACCTCCCCGTGCCCGGCCGGGGCGCGACGGGCGGCCACCGCCGGTGGCTCCGCCTCGACGTCTACCTCGTCGGCCGCCGTGATCTCCTCGTCGCCGCGCTCGATCCAGCTGTAGCCGCCCCTGGCGGGCTCGGGCAGCCGGCGCCAGAGGAACCACGACAGGGCGACGCTCGGCAGGGCGAGGAGGGCGATCGCCGGCCGCCAGCCGAACCAGCCCGCCACGAGCCCGGAGACGAGCACCCCGAAGCCGGCGCCGACGAGCTCGCCGGTGATGACGAGGCCGTAGATGCGCCCCCGCTCCTCGGGAGGGAAGAGGTCGCCCGTGAGCGAGGCGACGGCCGGGGCGGCGAGAGCCGTCACCGCCGAGAGCGCCAGGCGGGTGACGATGAGCATCGGGTAGGAGACGGCCAGCCCGCTCACGGCCTGGGCGACGCCCCAGCCGAGGATGACGAGCGCCGCCAGGCGCACCCGGTTCACCCGGTCGACCAGGCTGCCCATGGGGATGGTGAAGATCCCGCCCACGACGGCGGTGACCGTGACGAGGAGGCCGAGCTCGACGTTCGAGATCGAGAGCGACCGCTCGAGGTCGGGGGCCACGGCCCCGATCGCTCCCTGGTCGGCGGCATCGAGCGCGAGGATCGAGGCGAGGAGGACGATGGCGCGGCGCCGGGCCGGGCCGCCGACGGTCTCGGTGACCTGCTCCACGCGCGGACCCAGCCGCTCGCTGATGGACTCGAGCGGATGGCGCGCCATCCGCTCGAGTCCGCCGGTCGCGCCTTGGTCCACGTCCCTCTCCTTTCCCACCGGCGGCCTCCGGCACGGCTCGGGCTGCGCACGCGTGCGCCAACGGGGCTGCCGGGGTATCGACACATGGATGGAGGCTCGCCACCGGGTGCTCGTCGTGAGCCACGACCGACGGCTCGCGGCAGGGCTGTCGAGCGGGCTCGCGTCGGCCGGCTACGAGGTCGACGGGGCGCTCGACGGCGAGGACGCCGTCCGGCGCGAGCGCACCTTCAGGCCCGACCTCGCCCTGGTGGACGCCGGGCCCGGCGCACCGGGCGCCTTCGCCCTCGGCGCACGCCTGCGCGGAGAGGGCGACCTCCCCCTCGTCTACCTCGTCGCCTCGCCGGCCGGCCGCGAGGCGTTGGCGGCCTTCGAGGCAGGTGCGGACGACTGCGTCGGGCGCCCCCCCTCGCCGGCGATCGTCGCCGCCCGGGTGGGGGCCGTCCTCCGGCGCTCGGGGCGGCGGACGGCCGGGGCGCTCAGGGTCCGCGACCTCGTCGTCGACGAGGCGGGCGAGGAGGCCTACCGGGCGGGCTCGCCGGTCCGTCTCACCCCGACCGAGCTCCGCCTCCTCGCCACCATGGCCGCCTCGCCGGGCCAGGTCTTCTCGAAGACGGCGCTGCTCTCGCAGGTGTGGGGGTTCGCCCAGTTCTCGCCCAACCTGGTCGAGGTCCACATGAGCGCCCTCCGCCGCAAGCTCGAGGAGCACGGGCCGCGGCTCGTCCACACCGTGCGGGGGACCGGCTACGTCATCCGACCATGAGGCGGCGGCTGACCAGGAACGACGTGGCGGCGCCGGCCGCCTTCAGGAATCTTCAGGTTCCGGCGCCGCTGGCCGGGCCGCCCGGGGGGCATAACCCGTTCGCCATGAAGGTGCTGTTGGTCCACCCGAGCGGGCTCATGTACTCGGAGATCTTCCTCCGCCTCGAGCCGCTCGGCCTCGAGCGGGTGGCGGCCGCCGCCGCCGACGCCGGCCACGAGGTGCGCCTCGTCGACCTGCAGGTCTACCGCCCGGACGAGCTCGACAGGGTGCTCGGCGACTTCCGGCCGGACGCCGTCGGTGTCAGCCTCAACTACCTCGCCAACGTCCCCGAGGTCGTGGACCTCGCCAAGGCGGTGAAGGCGAGACTCCCCTCCTGCCACGTCTTCGTCGGCGGGCACAGCGTCTCCTTCGTCGCCGACCAGGTGCTCGAGCACGCCGAGGGGGCCATCGACGCCGTCCTCAGGGGAGAGGGCGAGTCCGGTGTCGTCCCGCTGCTCGCCGCCCTCCCCGACAAGGCGGCGAAGGAGGTCGCCGGGGCCGTCACCCTGGAGGGCTCGGGACCGCCGCCGACGATGCTCGACGACCTCGACGACCACCTCCCCGCCCGCCACCTCGGCGGACGCCGGCGGCGCTACTTCATCGGCGTCCTCGACCCGGCGGCCTCGGTCGAGTTCACCCGCGGCTGCCCGTGGGACTGCTCGTTCTGCAGCGCCTGGACCTTCTACGGCAGGAGCTACCGGGCGCTGTCCCCCGACGCGGCCGCCGAGGACCTCTCGAGGGTGCGCGAGCACGGCGTGTTCATCGTCGACGACGTCTCGTTCATCCGGGCCGAGCACGGGGACGCCATCGCCCGCGAGGTCGAGCGCCGGAAGCTCCACAAGGAGTACTACCTCGAGACCCGGTGCGACGTGCTGCTGCGCAACGAGGAGGTCTTCCGGCGCTGGAGGCGCCTCGGGCTCACCTACCTCTTCCTCGGCCTCGAGGCCCTCGACGACGAGGGGCTGAAGGCGCTCCGCAAGCGGAGCTCGGAGGACACCAACCGGAGGGCCCTCGAGCTCGCCCGCTCCATGGGCCTCGACGTGGCGATCAACATCATCGCCGACCCCGACTGGGACGAGGCCCGCTTCGAGGCGGTGCGCCGCTGGGCTACCTCGGTCCCCGAGATCGTCAACATCACCGTCCAGACGCCCTACCCGGGCACCGAGACCTGGCTCACCGAGGCCCGGCGCCTCACGACACGCGACTACCGGCTCTTCGACGTCCAGCACGCCGTGCTGCCGACCCGACTCCCGCTCGAGCGCTTCTACCGGGAGCTTGTGACGACCCAGTCCGTGCTCGCCCGCAAGCACCTCGGCGCGAGGGCGCTCGCCCACACGGCCGGGATCGCGGCGCGCCACCTCGCCCACGGCCAGACCAACTTCGTCCGGATGCTCTGGAAGTTCTCCTCGGTCTACAACGCCGAGCGACAGACGGCCGAGCACGCTCGGCCTGCCCGGTACCTCATGCCGGAACCCCCCGAGGCGGTGCAGTCACCGCCGAGGGACGCCCTGTACATCCACGTCCCGCTGCGCGTGCAGCGGCGGGCCCGACGCGACACTGCGGAGGCGGCACAGTGAGCCCTGACAGCACGAAGGTGAAATCAAAGGTCCGTTCCAGCCTGCGGAAGGGTGCGGGAGCGCTCTCCTGGGCCCTCGCCGAGGGACAGACCAAGAGGGTCGTCGACACCCTCGGGCCGAAGGCGCGCAACGCCTTCGGGGCGCGGCCGGTGGCCGTCGTCACGGGAGCGACCGGGGGCGTGGGGCGGGCGACCGCCTCGCGCTTCGCCGAGGCCGGCTTCGACGTCGCCCTCCTCGCGAGGGGCGACGCCGGCCTCGAGGGAGCCGTCCAGGACGTGGAGGCGGCCGGCGGCAAGGCGCTCTCCCTCTCGGTCGACGTCGCCGACTTCGAGGAGGTGGCGAGGGCGGCCGACACGATCGAGGAGAGCCTCGGCCCGATCGAGGTGTGGGTGAACGACGCCATGACGACGGTCTTCGCCCCGGTCGGCGAGATCGAGCCGGCCGACTTCAAGCGGGCGGTCGAGGTCACCTTCCTCGGTCAGGTCTGGGGGACGATGGTGGCCCTCAAGAAGATGAAGCCCCGGGACCACGGGACGATCGTCAACGTCGGCTCGGCGCTCGCCTTCATCGGCATCCCCCTGCAGGCGGCCTACTGCTCCTCGAAGTTCGCCTGCCGCGGCTTTTTCGAGTCGACCCGGGCCGAGCTGCTGCACGAGGGGAGCAACGTCCGGCTCTCGATGGTCCACCTCCCGGCCGTCAACACCCCGCAGTTCGACTGGAGCCAGACCACGATGGAGCACCACCCCCAGCCGGTGCCCCCGATCTACGAGCCGGAGATCCCGGCGAGCTTCATCGTCGAAGCCGCTCTCGACGGCCGCCGAGAGAAGATCGTCGGCGTCTGGAACAAGCTGCTCGTGCTCGCCAGCCGGGCGGTGCCCGGCCTCGGGAACCAGTACGCCGCCATCGGTGCCTGGAGCACCCAGCTCACCTCCATGCCGGTCGAGCCCGACCGCCAGGTCAACCTGCGCCACCCGGTCGACGAGACGAAGGACCACGGCAGCCACGGCATCTTCGACGAGAAGGCGGGCGGGACGCTCGACCCCTCCTTCGTCGAGTCGCTCCCCTCCACCTCCTCCAACTTCGTGAAGGCGTCGGCTGCCACCTGGAAGGAGAAGGTGGAGGTCTGGAAGCGCCGGGTCGGGAAGGCGGCCTGAGATGCGGGCAGGAGAACCGAGGAGGCTCGGCCGGTGAGCGGGGAGGGCACGGAGCTCTCGCAGCTCCCGATCGAGGACTACGCCGTCATCGGCGACGCTCGCGGCGTCGCCCTTGTCGGCCGCAACGGCCGGATCGACTGGTGGGCGGCACCCACCCTCGACTCCCCCCCGGTGCTGGCCGGGATCGTCGACCCCGAGGGGGGCGGCTACTTCGCCCTCGCCCCGACGGGCGACTCCCGCACCGAACGGCGCTACGTCGAGGGGACGAACGTGCTCGAGACGACCTTCACGACCTCCTCGGGCCGGGTGAGGGTCGTCGATGCCTTCAACCTCGGGGTGAACGGGACGCTGCCGTGGACCGAGCTCGTCCGCAAGGTCGTCCTCGAGGAGGGTGAGGTCGAGCTCGCCTTCGAGCTCCGCCCCGGTGACCGGTTCTCCACCGTCAGCCCGTACGTCCGCCGGCAGGGCGACGCCGTCCTCGTCGACGTCGGCGACCAGCACCTCGTCCTCACCGGGACGGGCGTCGGCGAGATCGAGGTCGAGCCCCACCGCGCCCGGGGCCGGTGGCGCCCGGGAAAGGACCCGTGCCTGATCACCGTCGTCGCCACCGACGCCGAGCCGGTCTTCGTCCCGCCACCCGAGCGGGTCGCCGAGCGCCTGGAGCAGACCGTCGCCACCTGGCAGAGGCTGTCCTCACGCATCTCGTACTCGGGGCGCTACGAGGAGGCGGTGCGCCGCAGCGCCCTCGCCCTCGAGCTGTTGTTCCAGGAGTCGAGCGGGGCACTGGCGGCGGCGGCCACCACCTCGCTCCCCGAGCAGCTCGGCGGCTCGAAGAACTGGGACTACCGCTACTGCTGGATCCGCGACGCCGGCCTCGCCCTCGAGGCGCTCATCTCCCTCGGGTTGCACGAGGAGGTGCAGGCGAGCGTCTCGTTCCTCCTCTCGGCCATCCGCCGGACCGCCCCGGACCTGCACGTCTTCTACCGGCTCGACGGCACCGTGGCGGACGAGACCGAGCAGCTCGGGGTGAAGGGCTACCGCGACAGCCGTCCGGTCCACTCCGGCAACTCGGCCGCCAGCCAGCGCCAGCTCGGGGCCTTCGGCGACCTGTTCGCCGTCGTGGCGCGCTACTGCGCGGACGGCCACCTGCTCGACGAGCAGACGAGCCGCCTCGTGTTCGAGCTGGCCGACCGCTGCTGCGACCTGTGGCGACGCGAGGACGCCGGGATCTGGGAGCTCGGCCAGTACCACCACTACACGATCTCGAAGATGCAGTGCTGGGCGGCGCTCGGGCACGCCCTCGACCTCGTCGAGGCCGGCCAGGTCGCCTCCGGCCACGCCGACCGCTGGCGAGCCGAGCGCGAGGAGATCCGGCGCTTCGTCGAGGAGCGGTGCTGGTCGGACGCGCAGCAGAGCTACACCTTCTACGCCGGCACGAACGAGCTCGATGCCTCGGTGCTGCTCGCCGGGAGGCTCGGCTACGAGCGGGGCGCCCGGCTGGCGGCGACCATCGAGGCCTGCCGGCGCGAGCTCGGCCAGGGATCGCACCTGTACCGCTACTCGGGGATGCGCGAGGAGGAGGGCGTCTTCGTGGCGTGCTCGTTCTGGCTCGTCGACGCCCTCGCCCACACCGGGCGGGAGAAGGAGGCCGTCGAGCTCATGGACGAGCTCGTCGCCACCTGCAACGACGTCGGCCTCCTGTCCGAGCAGCAGGACCCCCCGACGGGCGGGTTCCTCGGGAACTTCCCCCAGGCCCTCTCCCATCTCGCCCTCGTCAACTCGGCCGTCCTGCTCGAGCAGCACAGCGGGGGGCCCGGGCAACCCTGACCCGGCGGCTCGGGCGCCCCGTGCGTCCCTACTCCCGCCCGGCCGGTCCCTCCGGCTCGGGGACCGGAACCGCCTGGACCGAGCCGTTCGCGCCGAGCGCGCCCCCGGTGCCGGTGTGGCGCCGCAGCCTCCAGTGGCGGTGCTGATCGGTCCCCGGGTAGCCCATGCCGGCCTCGATGTGCCGAGGCCACCAGTTCCAGCGGCCGAGCAGCACCACGGTGGAGGGAACGAGGAGGGTCCGCACGAGGAAGGTGTCCATGAGGATGCCGAAAGCGAGACCGACCCCGATGTTGCGGACCTGGCCGCCGCCCGGCCCGGTCGAGCCGGCGAGGGCAAGGACGCCGAAGCTGCCCGCCAGCACGAGGCCGGCGGAGGTGATCGTCGGGCCGGACGCCCCGATCGCCCGGACGACCGCCCGGCCGAGGCTGTGGTCGTGCGCCTCCTCCCGGATGCGCGTCATGACGAGGATGTTGTAGTCCTCCCCGAGGGCGAGCAGGAAGACGAACATGAGGAAGGGCAAGAGGAAGGTGAGCCCTCCCGACCCACCGAGCTTGACGAAGACGATCGTGGACAGGCCGAGGGCGGCGAGGTAGCTGAGCACCACGCTGAAGATGAGATAGAGCGGCGCCACGAGGCTGCGCAGCACGAGCGCCAGCAGGATCGCGATCGCGATGGCGGCGATCGGGACGATGTGGATGAGGTCGGCGTCCGAGGTCGAGGAGATGTCGGCGAGGGCGGCCGCCTCCCCGGCGACGCCCCAGTTCGTGGCGTGCACCGACCGGGCGGCGCCCGCCAGCGCCGTCCGGATGGCCGGGACGGCGTCGAGCGCCCTCGTACCGCCCGGGTCACCCGCCGTCAGGCCGGCGGCGAACTGCACGATCCGCCCGTTCGGGCTCACGTACTGGGCGTCGGCACGGTAGAGCTCGTAGAGCGGGAGAGGGATGTTCGAGCCCGCCGGCGGGAGCGGGGAAAGGGACTTCGGGGCACCGAGTGACCGGTGCAGCGCCGTCAGCTCGGCGGGCGTGATCGGGGACCCTGTCGGGGCAAGAGCCGTGTCGATCGTCGTGAACAGGCCGCTTCGCCGGAGCGACGCCTCGATCTGCACGAGCTGGCCGGGATCGGTGTAGGCGGACCTCCGGAGCTCGACCACGAGGTTCGTCGGGTTCGAGCTCGCCCGGCGGAAGTTGGCCTTCACGACGGCGTCCCCCCTGGCCGCGGGCGTGCCGGCGGGCGCCGACTGCGCCCCTCCGAAACCCGACGGGTTGTACCAGAAGACCCCTGCCGCCAGGGCGCCGAACACGACGAGCCCGGTGAGCAGCGTCGGGAGAGGCCGGGAGACGATCCGGCCGGCGACCCTCCCCCACAGCCCCACCTGGTGCTCGCCCGCCTTCGGCCGCGCCGGCCAGAACACCGCCCGGCCGAGGATGGCGAGCAGTGCGGGGAGCAGCGTGAGGCCGGCGAGCAGCATCGTCGCGATGCCGATGGCGAGCGGGATGCCGAGGTCGTGGTAGATGCCGAAGCTCGCGAGGGTGAGGGTCAAAAGGGCGATGACCACCGTCCCGGCCGAGGCGGTGATGGACTCGCCGACCCGCTCGACGGCGAGGGAGACGGCCGCTTTCGGATCGAGCCCGTTCCGCAACCCCTCCCGCACCCGGTAGACGAGGAAGAGGCCGTAGTCGGTCCCGGCGCCGAGGATGAGGACGATCAACAGCAGCTGGGTCACCTCGGAGACCTTGAGGACCCCGTGCGAGGCGATCTCGCCGATGACCGAGCCCGACACCGTGAGGACGAGCGCCGGCGGCAGCAGGGTGACCAGGGGCGCGAGGAGGGAGCGGAAGATCACGAGCAGCAGGACGACGATGAACAGGATCGAGAGGCCCTGGGTCTGCTTGCCGGTCGTGCGCGACTGGGCGTTCTGGTAGACGGCGTCGGCCACCTGCCCGGTGACGTAGAACCTGAGGCCCGCCGGCGGGGCGGCGGTGCGGAAGGACCTGATGACCGAGAAGACGAGCGTCCTCGCTGCCTGGGGGTCGAGGCCGGCCGAGGTCGACATGGCGCTCAGCAGCACGGCCCTGTGGGTCGGCGCCTCTCCGAAGAACTCGACCCGCTGGACGCCCTTCAGCCTCCTCACGAGGGACGTCTCGCGCTGGACCGCCCCGAGGTCCGCCGGCGTGAGGGTCCCCCGCTCCGCCACGCCGACGATGAGCACCGGCTCGGCCCTCTCCTTGCCGAGGAGCGGCTGGGCGAGGTCGGCCGCCCGGACGTCGGGGGCGTTCGTCGGCAGGAAGGCGGTGTTCTGGTTGTTGACCTGGCTGGCGAGGGAGGGAAGGCCGCGGACGAGGGCGACGGTCCCGATCAGCCAGACGACCACGATCACCCAGCGGTACTTGACGGTGACCCGACCGAGGCCGCGGTAGAAGCCGTGCATCAGGCCGGCCCCTCGCTCAGACCGGCGGGGGCGGCCACTCCCTCCGACAGCGAGCGTTCGTAGAAACGGGCCGTCGGGAGCGGGTTCTCCCTGTAGGCAGGGATCGCATGGAAGCCGGCTGCCTCGTAGACACGGGCGGCGGCCGTCATCTCGGCGACGGTGTCGAGGCGGATCGAGGCGTAGCCGAGCCGCCGGGCGGCTGCGAGGGCGGCCTCGCACAGCCCCCTGCCGATGCCCCGGCCCCTCGCCTCGGGACTGACGTACATCCGCTTCAGCTCGGCCACCTCGCCCTCGAGGCGCCGGACTCCGACGCAGCCGAGGGCCCGGTCGCCCTCGACGGCGAGCAGGGCCACCCCCGAGGGCGGGCCGTACTCGTGCTCGAGCGAGGCCAGCTCCCGGTCGGTGTCCTGGAAGTCGAGCGAGAAGGAAAGCGACGCCATGTACTCGCGCACGAGGCTCCCGAACTGCGAGAACGAGCGCGCGTCGGCGGCCTCGAGGATCACCAGGCTCACAGCGCGAAGTTAGTGCACGCGTGCACAGATGCGTACCCACCCACGGTGGACGCGTACGTTTCGACAGCGCGGCGCGGGGGCAGACGAGAGCCATGGCGACAGACGGCGACGGTGGCTTCACGCCCCGGGGGTCCTCGGTCTTCCTCCGCCCGATCGGCAACCCCCTTCCCCTCGGCTTCCTCGGCCTCACCGTCGCCACGATCTCGGTCGCCGGCCTCGACCTCGGCTGGGTCCCCTCGAGCGAGCAGCACCAGGTCGCCATCGTGCTCGTCGCCTTCGCCTTCCCCCTCCAGGCCATCGCGACCATCTTCGGCTTCCTCGGGCGCGACGCCGTCGTCGCCTCCGGCATCGGGGTCCAGTCGGGTGCCTGGCTCACCCTCGGCCTGCTGCTGCTCACCTCCGCCCCGGGGTCCCGCAGCCAGGCCGTCGCCCTGTTCCTGTTCGTCGCCTCGGCCGCCCTCGTCTCGGCCGTCGTGGTCTCGCTCCACTCCAAGCTGGTCCCGGCCCTCGTCATGTCGGGGACCGTCGTCCGCTTCGCCCTCACGGGCATCTACGAGCGCACCGGCAACCTCGCCGTGCGCCATGCCACCGGGTGGGAGGGGGTCGCCCTCGCCGCCCTCGCCCTGTACGCCGCCGTCGCGGTCGACGTCGAGAGCGTCCAGCACCGCACCGTGCTCCCGCTCGGGCGCTTCGCCGGCGGGAGGAGGGCGGTCCGGGGCGACGCCCTCGCCCAGGTGGCCTCCGTGGAGCACGAGGCCGGGGTGCGCGAGCAGCTGTAGCGCTCAGCGGAAATCCCGGGAGGAGAGCGACAGGGAAGGGACGTCGACCTCCTCCAGGTGCTCGGCGACGAGGTTGGCCGAGGAGAGCGCCTCCCGGTTGCCCCCGTCCGCCCGCTCGAGCCGTCCCCGCACCAGCATGACGACGGCGGATCGCGCCACGCTGCGGTAGCGGACCCAGAGCCCGGTCGAGCAGATGACGTTCACGAGGCCGGTCTCGTCCTCGAGGTTCAAGAAGGTGACCCCTCCTGCGGTCGCCGGGCGCTGGCGGTGGGTGACGACGCCGGCGACGGTCACCTTGTCCCCGTCCTCCACCCCGGCGAGCTCGGCGATGGCCCTCACGCCGCGGGCGGCGAGTGCCGGGCGGGCAAGTGACATCGGCGAGCGGGAGGGCGACAGGCCGAGGGTCGACAGATCGGCGGCGAGCTCCTCGTACTCGGTCATCTCGGCGAGGCGGGGCGGCACCGTCCCGACGACCGTCCCCGGGAGGCGGTCCGGGCGGGACTCGGCCGCCGCCCCGGAGACCCAGAGCGCCTCCCGGCGCGTGAGGCCGGAGATGGCCCCGGCCGTGGAGAGCGCCTCGAGGGCCGCCCGGCCGGCTCCCGTCCGCCGGGCGAGGTCCTCCAGGTCCTCGTACGGCCGGCCCGCCGCGATCCTCCCCGCCAGCTCGTCGCCGATCCCCTTCACCGAGGCGATGCCGAGGCGGACGGCCGGCTCGGCGGCACCCGGCCCCACCGCTTCGAGAGAGGCGAGCGCCTCGCTCCCGTTCACCTCCGGGCCCCTCACCACCACCTGGTGCCGCCGGGCGTCGGCCACGAGGCTGTGCGGCGCCCAGAAGCCCATCGGCTGGGAGTTGAGCAGGGCGGCGAGGAAGGCCGCCGGGTAGTGCAGCTTCAACCAGGCGCTCACGTAGACGAGGTAGGCGAACGAGACCGAGTGGCTCTCGGGGAAGCCGAAGTTCGCGAAGGCACGGAGCTGGTCCCAGATCTGCTCGGCGAGGGCACCGGTGATCTCGCGCTCGGCCATGCCGGCAAAGAGGCGCTCGCGCAGCCGCTCCATCCGGGCGGCCGAGCGCTTGGCCCCCATCGCCTGGCGGAGCTGGTCCGCCTCGGCCGCGCTGAAGCCGGCGGCGTCGATCGCCATCTCCATCAGCTGCTCCTGGAACAGCGGGACGCCGAGGGTCTTGTGCAGGCTCCGCTCGAAGACCGGGTGGAGGTAGCTCACCGGCTCCGAGCCGTTCCGCCGGCGGAGGTAGGGGTGGACCGACCCGCCCTGGATGGGGCCGGGGCGGATGAGGGCGACCTCGACGACGAGGTCGTAGAAGGTCCTCGGCTGGAGCCGCGGCAAGGTCGCCATCTGGGCCCGGCTCTCCACCTGGAAGACGCCGACCGAGTCCCCCCGCGAGAGCATCTCGTAGACGGCCTCGTCCTGGGGGATCGCCGCCATGTCGAGCTCGACGCCGTGGTAGGAGGCGACGAGGTCGATCGCCCGGTGGAGGACCTCGAGCATCCCGAGCCCGAGGAGGTCGAACTTCACGAGACCGACGGCCGCGCAGTCGTCCTTGTCCCACTGGAGCACGCTCCGGTTCTCCATCCGCGCCCACTCGACCGGGCAGACCTCCGAGACGGGGCGGTCGCAGATCACCATCCCGCCCGGGTGGATCCCGAGGTGGCGGGGGAAGCCCTCGAGCTCGACGGCGGCGGCGAGGACGGTGGGCGGGATCGCACCCCCCGCCGGGGCCTCGCCGGCGGAGTGGGGCTCGAGGGCGACATCGTCACGGCCCGGGCGGGCGGCGAGCTCCCGCGCGACCTGCCCCGACCACCACGACCAGTGCCCGCTCCGGTCCCCGACGAGCGCCCGCTCGCCCCCGAGCGAGCCCCACCGCTCGATCTGCTTCGCCCACCGGTCGACCTGGCCGGGGGGATGGCCGAAGGCCTTGCCGGCATCCCGGACGGCCGAGCGCGCCCGGTAGGTCACCGT
>JAKACF010000425.1 GCA_021821585.1 Actinomycetes bacterium | reverse complement strand
GCTCCAGAACGAGGCGGACGAGGGCAACGACGACGACATGTCGCAGGCGTTCGACCGGGCCGCCGAGGTGCTCGACGCGGCGATCACCGACGCGTTCTCTGACGCGCCTTCTGGTTCCGGCGCTGGCCGAGCGCCGACCCGGGACCGCATCGACCCGGCCGGAATCGACTGGACCGCCTGCGGGGATCCCGACGAGCCGGGCGGCGAGGACGCTCAGCTTCTCGGGACCGTCTGGATCGGCTCAACGCCGTTCCACGCTCTCGCCCTCCAGGTCGAGGATCAAGACGGCGGCATCCAGACTGCGCTCCAGCGCGACGAGGACCTCGGCATGGCGATGAACGCCCTCGGCGACCAGAGCCCCTACGAGACGGTCGAGATCGACGGGCGACCCTACGTCCTGCTGCTCTCGCCGCACGCGAGGTGACCGACGTGCCCCAGCCTCGTAGACCCGCCGGTACGCCCACGGGCGGCGAGTTCGCGCCGACCAATCGCCCGGAGGCGACCGGCGTCGAGCTCGTCGACGACTTCGCAGACGACGTGACGATGCCGAATGCCCATGGGCCGAGCGACCATGGCTCCGAAGGCTGTGCGTACGACACGTACAAGCTGACCGACGAGGAGCGCATCGCAGCACTTGTCGAGTACACCGTCTACGGCCCCGAGTACGACCGCAACGTCGTCTCGGCGATCGACGACTACTACCACTTCAACCGGCTCGGCGAGCACGACGCGGCCGAGCACTACCTGCTCCTCGCCGAGCTGCGCGCTGACAAGTACACCTGGGACCAGTTCCTAGCGCGCGACCCGTTCGAGCGGATCAACCGGGAGCGCCAGGCCGCCGACGTGCCCCAGCTCGGCGTGGAAGAGCCGGTGGTCACGGCCGCCCGCCCCGAAGATCTGGTCTGGCAACACGACGATGAGAACCAGAACGACAACGTTGCCTACGACCGGGCCGATCACCTCGCGCCAGCCGGGGCGTCGGCCAAAGAGGTCATCGCCCACATCTTCCCGAACGGCGAGCCGCAACACGCCCTGAGAGGCCACAAGCTCCTCCCCCAAGGGCTCATCGAACATCTTCCCAAGCTCTACGAGACCGAGGACACCCAGCTCGAGGACAAGGTCGTCTACGCCCACTACTTCACTGCCGGTGCCGACTGGTACGTCTGCGAGCTCGACCGGGAGACCGGTGAGATGTTCGGCCACTGCGATCTCGGCCTCGGCTTCCCCGAGTGGGGTTACGTCCACGTCCAGGAGCTCGCCGAGCTACGAGGGAATTTCGGCCTGCCGGTCGAACGGGAGCTGAATTTCACGCCGAAGACGGCCCGAGAGCTCGGGCTGGTGAAGGAGAGGTCATGACCCAGGCCCGAAGACCCGCAGGGACGCCTGTCGGCGGCCAGTTCGCCCCGACCAACCGCCCCGAGGCGACCGGGGTCGAGCTCGTCGACGACGACCCGGTCTCTTCTCGACGCGTTGTGGCCACCGTGGCGACCGGCATCCCGAGCTTCTCGATCGAAGGGGTGAGAGACCGCGGCTGCCGTGAGACCCGTGACCGTGTTCGTGCGGCGCTGCTGTCGAGCGACCTGTCATGGCCGATGGACACGATCACCGTGCGCGTCAACGATCCGTCGCCGGCGAGGACCGAGGACCTCGACCTCGAGATCGCCCTCGGCATCCTGCAGGCGTCCGGCCAGCTTCCGGACGCCGACGTCGGCGGCCTTCGAGGTGAGCTCGGCCTCGACGGTTCCATCCGAGGTGAGTCGACGACCGACGCTCGGAGCCTGCGCGAGCTCGTCGACTCGCTGAAGGCTGGCTCGAACGACGCAGCTGTTCAGCGTGAGCCGGTGCAACTCTCGCTCTTCGACGCCTCCGGGTACGACGAACCGGCAGAGCAAGCCACCACCGCACGAGTCAGCTCCGGACCGACGACCGGGGATCAAAACCTGAGCGAGATCGTCTTCGAGACCACCCAGGCCGCAGAGACGGTGCAGGACCCAGCAACAGCAGAGACCGAGAAGGCCGATCGCAGCTGGCGGCTGTTCCGCGAGAGCTACGGCGCCTGGCTCGACGGCTACCGCAAGTCTCGGTACATCGGTGGGATGGGTGAAACCGAACGCCGCTTGCGAGAGGCAGCAGGGCTCGCCGGCGTCGACGCCGCACAGCTGCGGGCCGACAAAGCCCGCGCCTACCGGGGCGAGACGTCCGAGCAGATCCTCAAGGGGAGGTAGGTCGTCATGACCCAGGCTCGTAGACCGGCTGGGACGCCTGTCGGCGGCCAGTTCGCTCCGACCAACCGCCCGGAGGCGAGCGGTATCGAGCTCGTCGACGACCGTGTCGCAGCGGGAAAGCAGCCGCGGCGCTACCGCCAGGCCACCACCGTCCGCGAGGGCTCCCGCTCGCCGTGGGGGACGGTCGACTACGTCAGCCGTCGAGCGGTCGGCATCACCCACGTCGACACCGCCGGCCATGGTGGGGTGAAGCTCTCGTCCGAGCGCAACCAGGACGTGCACGAGGTCTGGCGCCGGCCTGACGGTTGGTACGAGGAGGACTGCGA
>JAKACF010000424.1 GCA_021821585.1 Actinomycetes bacterium | reverse complement strand
AGCCCCTCCGGCGTGGCGCCGGCGGCGAGGGCCCTCATCGAGGCCTCCTGGATCACCGGCCCGTCGATCATCGGGTCGGAGAAGGGCAGGCCGACCTCGATGGCGTCGGCCCCGGCGGCGGCGACCGCCTCGAGGGTTGCCACCCAGTCGTCGCCGAGGCCGCCGGTGATGTAGGGCACGAGCAGCTTCCGGCCACGGTCGCGCCGCTCACGCAGGCGGGTCTCGAGCCCGCTGCGGTGCGCGTCCGTCATCGGCTCCGCTCCATCACAAGGGCCACGTCCTTGTCCCCCCGGCCCGACAGCGTCAGCATCACCGAGGAGCCGGTCGGGATCACCCGTCCGGCCTCGCGGACGATCCAGGCGAGGCCGTGGGCCGACTCGAGCGCCGGGATGATGCCCTCGGTCTCGGCCAGCAACGAGAAGGCCGCCAGCACCTCCTCGTCGCCCGCCTGGACGTACTCGGCCCGGCCGGCGTCGCCGAGCTGGGCGTGCTCCGGTCCGACCCCCGGGTAGTCGAGGCCGGCGGAGATGGACTCCGCCTCGAGGATCTGGCCGGCCTCGTCCTGGAGGAACTTCGAGCGCATGCCGTGGACGACCCCGGGGACGCCGTGGGCCATCGCCGCCCCGCCGGCCGCCTCGACCCCGATCAGGCGGGCTCCGGTGTCGACGAATCCGGCGAAGGTCCCGGCCGCGTTCGAGCCGCCGCCGACGCAGGCCACCACGAAGTCGGGGTCGGCCTGCAGGACCTTCCGGCACTGCTCGCGCGCCTCGTCGCCGACGACACGCTGCAGCTCACGGACGAGATAGGGGTACGGGTGCGGCCCCATGACCGAGCCGAGGCAGTAGTGCGTGGTCTCGACGGTGGCCACCCACTCCCTCAGCGCCTCGTTGATGGCGTCCTTCAGGGTCCGCGAGCCGGAGTCGACCGCGTGCACCCTCGCCCCGAGGAGGCGCATGCGGAAGACGTTCAGCTCCTGGCGGGCGACGTCGACCGCCCCCATGTAGACGTCGCACTCCATGCCGAACAGCGCGGCCGCCGTCGCCGTGGCGACGCCGTGCTGGCCGGCTCCGGTCTCGGCGAGAAGGCGGCTCTTGCCCATCCGCCGGGCGAGGAGGGCCTGGCCGATGACGTTGTTCAGCTTGTGCGACCCCGTGTGGTTGAGGTCCTCCCGCTTCAACAGCAGGCGGATCCCGAGGCGCTCGGAGAGCCGCCGGCACTCGGTGACCGGCGTCGGGCGGCCCCCGTAGGAGCTGAGCAGCGACCCGAGCTCGTCCCGGAACCCGGGGTCGGACCACGCCTCGGCGAAGGCGACCTCGAGCTCCTCGCAGGCCGGGACGAGCGACTCGGGCACGAACCGCCCGCCGTACTCGCCGAAGCGGCCGTGCGGGCCGGGCTCGCGCATCAGCTCTCCGAGAGCGGTCACAGGTTGGTCTCCTCCTGCCAGTCGAACAGCGGCTCGTCGCCCGGGTCGTAGCGGTCGGGCTCGGCTGCCTTCGCCGCCTGGATGAAGGCCCTCACCTTCGAGGGGTCCTTCCGGCCCGGGGAGGACTCGACGCCCGAGGAGACGTCGACGCCCCACGGCTGGACGGCCCGGATGGCGTCGGCGACGTTGCCGGCGTCGAGCCCGCCTGCGAGCAGGAGGCGCCGGCCGCGGGGGACGCCCTCGGCCAGCCGCCAGTCGAACACCTTGCCGGATCCCGGAGAGGGCGCGTCGAGCATGATGATCTCGGCCCCGTACTCGCCGGCCCGCTCGATGCGCCGGTCGCCGGCGCCGAAGGCCTTGATCACGAGGGGGACCCGGACCGCCACGTACCCGCAGTCCTCCCGGCTCTCCTGGCCGTGCAGCTGGGCGGCTTTCAGCCCGGCACGGTTGACCGTGTCGACGACCGTCTGCGGCCGCTCGTTGCGGAAGACGCCGACCGTGATGATCTCCGGCGGGATCCGCCGGGTGATGGCGTGCACGGCGGACGGGCTCATCTGGCGGGGCGAGGGAGCGAAGACGAAGCCGACCGCGTCCGCCCCCATGGCGACCGCCAGGAGCGCGTCCTCCTCGCTCGTCACACCGCAGATCTTCACCCACATTCGAGCACACCCCGTCCCGCGTCCGACAGGGCCCGGAGCAGCCCGCCCGGGTCGGGGGCCCGCACCAGGCTCTCGCCGACGAGGACGGCGTCGTAGCCGGCACGGGCGAGCTCGGCGACGTCGGCCGGCGTCCTGATCCCCGACTCGGCGACCCGGACCACCCCCTCGAGGGCGCCGGCCACCCGGCAGGCCCGGGCGGTGTCCACCTCGAAGGTGCGAAGGTCCCGCTGGTTCACGCCGACGAGGTCCGCCCCGGCCGACAGCGCCCGGGCGGCCTCTGCCTCGTCGTGCACCTCGACGAGCGCCGACATCTCGAGCCCGGAAGCGGCCGCCAGGAAGGCCTCGAGCTCGGCGTCGGAGAGGACCGCGGCGATGAGCAGGACGGCGTCGGCCCCCATCAGCCTGGCGTCGTAGACGTCGGCCACCTGGACGGTGAAGTCCTTGCGGAGGACGGGAAGGCCGACGGCGGCCCTGGCGGCCGCCAGGTCCTCC
>JAKACF010000423.1 GCA_021821585.1 Actinomycetes bacterium | reverse complement strand
GAACCACCTGCGGACGATCTCGGGGTGCTCGCGCACCGCCGTGTCCATGTCGGTGAAGAGCACGCCCTGGCGCTCGAGGTCCTCCCGGTTGCGGTGGTAGACGACCTCGGACTCGTACTGGGCCGTGACGCCGGCGAGGTACTTGCGCTCGGCCTCGGGGATCCCGAGCTTGTCGTAGGTGTTCTTCACCGACTCGGGCAGCTGCTCCCAGGCGTTCACCTGCTGCTCGATGGGCTTGATGTAGTAGTAGATGTCCTGGAAGTCGAGGTCCGGCATCTTCGTGGCGAACCACGGCACCATCGGCTTACGCAAGAACCGCTGGAAGGCGTTCAGCCGGAACTTGAGCATCCACTCGGGTTCCCGCTTGATCGCCGACATCTCGCGGACGATGCTCTCGTCGAGCCCCTTTCGCGGCTTGAAGACGTAGTCCTCGGCGTCGCTCCAACCGAGCTGGTAGCGGCCGAGATCGAGTTCCGTCGTGGCCATCAGTAGATCGTCCCCTCTGCTGCGTGGTGGCGCAGCGCGCGGCGGGTTTTCACTACGTAGATAGTAACAACTCACCGGCTGCCGTCCTCGCGCCAGCTACCCGCTCCGGGCCTTCCGAGAACGCCGACCCATCCGTGACAAGCTGCGGAGGTGACCCCAGAGACCACGCCGACCTCAGACCCCACGCGCCCGCCCGTCGCCGAGCGCCGGCCGCACACGCTGCGCGCCCACGGCGACGAGCGCGTCGACGACTGGTACTGGATCCGAGACCGGAACGACCCCGGGCTCATGCCGCTCATCGAGGCCGAGAACGCCTACGCGAGGAACGCCACCGCCCGTCTCGAGCCACTCGTCGAGCAGGTCTACGAGGAGATCCTGGCCCGCACGGAGCTGACCGACGTCACCTACCCCGCCCCGAAGGGCGACTGGGAGTACTACGTGCGGACCGTCGACGGCAAGCAGCACGCCATCTCCTGCCGCCGTCCCCGCGGCGCCCCGACCCCGGTCGCCTCGACCGGGGTGCCGGCCGACGAGCACGAGCGCGTCATGCTCGACGAGAACGAGCTCGCCGAGGGTCACGAGTACTTCGAGGTCGGCGAGGCAACCCTGAGCCCGGACCAGCGGCTCCTCGCCTACGGCGCGGACACCACCGGTGGCGAGGTGCTCACGATCCGCCTGCGGGACCTCTCCCGCGGCGAGGACCTCGAGGACGTCATCGAGGGGGCCTACTACGGCCTCGCCTTCTCCGCCGACAGCGCCACGCTCTTCTACACCCGCCCCGACGCGGCCATGCGGCCGTTCCAGGTCTGGCGCCACCGCCTCGGCAGCAAGGCGGACGAGGACGTGAAGGTCTTCGAGGAGCCCGACGAGCGCTTCGGCGTCGGGCTCGGCACCACCAAGGACGAGGAGCTCGTCGTCATCCAGGTGGTGAGCAACGAGACGAGCGAATGCCTCACCCTCCCGGCGGCGAGGCCGGACGCCGAGCCGGCGGTCGTCGCCCCCCGTCGCCAGGGCGTCCTCTACTCGGTCGAGCACCACCGCGGAGAGCTGCTCGTGCTCTCGAACGACGGGGCGGAGAACTTCGCCCTGTTCCGGGCGCCGTTGTCGACGCCGGGCCGCGAGCACTGGGAGGTCCTCCTCGAGGAGCGCAACGACGTCCGTCTCGAAGCCCTCGACGTCGTCGAGGGGCACGCCCTCGTCGAGGAGCGGGGACACGCCACCACGGCCATCCGGATCCTGCCGCTCGGCGGGGGCGAGGCCCGCCTCGTCGAGGCGCCGCCCGCCGGCACCGTCGCCCTCGCCGAGAACCTCGAGTTCACCACCGGAGTGGTCCGCTACCAGACGACCACGCTCGTCCAGCCGCGCCGGCTCTACGAGCTCGACCTCGCCACCGGGTCGACCGAGCTGCTCTGGCGCCAGCCGGTGCCGGGCGGCTACGACCCCGACCGCTACCGGACCGAGCGCCGCTGGGCGACCTCGGCCGACGGGACGGAGGTCCCCGTCACGCTCGCCTGGCGCCTCGATCGGGCGCCGGGCCCGGCTCCGGTCCTGCTCTACGGCTACGGTGCCTACGGGGCGAGCTCCGATCCCGTCTTCGCCATCCGCCAGCCGATCACCCCGTTGCTCGACCGGGGTGTCACCTACGTCATCGCGCACGTGAGGGGCGGCGAGGAGCTCGGGCGGCACTGGTACCTCGACGGTCGCCTCGAGCACAAGCACCACAGCTTCGAGGACTTCGTCGCGGTGGCCCGCTATCTCGTCGAGGAGGGATGGACGACTCCGGCGCAGCTCGCCGCCCTCGGGCGGAGCGCCGGCGGCCTGCTCGTCGGGGCGTCGCTCAACCTCGCCCCGGATGCCTTCGGGGCCGTCGTCGCCGAGGTCCCCTTCGTGGACGCCCTCTCGACGATGCTCGACGCCTCGCTGCCCCTCACCGCCGGCGAGTGGGAGGAGTGGGGTGACCCGATCCGGGACCCGGCGGCCTACCACTGGATCAAGGCCTATTCGCCCTACGACAACGTCCACAGCGGGCCGTACCCGAAGGTCCTCGTCACCTCCGGTATGAGCGACCCCCGCGTCGCCTACTTCGAGCCGGTGAAGTGG
>JAKACF010000422.1 GCA_021821585.1 Actinomycetes bacterium | reverse complement strand
TAGGAGCCAAGGTAGCGCTCGCAGATCTCTCCCGCGTCGAGGGGAAGGCGGTTGTAGACCTTGGCGAGGACGGCGTTCTTCTCCTTCAGGGCCACGTCGAGCTTCTCGCGGAAGATCTTGGCGTCGAGCAGGTCCTGCACCCGGAGGCCCACCCTCGCGGCCTTGTCGGCGTAGGCGGGGCCGATGCCGCGCTTGGTCGTGCCGAGCGACGCCTTCCCGAGAAATCGCTCTGTCACCCTGTCGAGCTCCTGGTGGTAGGGCATGATCAGGTGGGCGTTGCCGCTTATCACGAGCCTCGACGTGTCGACGCCCTTGGAGGAGAGGACGTCCAGCTCCTCGATCAGGACCGCCGGGTCGACCACCACCCCGTTGCCGATGACAGGGACCAGATGGGGGTACAAGACGCCGCTCGGCACGAGCTGCAGGGCGAACGTCTCGCCGCCCACGACCACGGTATGGCCCGCGTTGTGCCCCCCCTGGTAGCGGACGACCATGTGCATGTCCTTCGCCAGGAGGTCCGTCAGCTTTCCCTTGCCTTCGTCACCCCACTGGGTCCCTACGACCACGGTTGCGGGCACGTGTCAAACCTCCTCCGGAAGGCCCGGAGCCCGCGCCGCCTGCGCCGAGCGAGCCTGCCGAGACCCGAGAACGTGGGCAGTCTATCCGGTGGGCCTCTCAGCGGAGATCGAGGCCGTCGCCCGAGGGCGACACGTCCACGGTGACGGTGGAGCCCTCGGGGTAGCGCCCTTCCAGCACCGCGAGGGCGAGGGGGTCCTCCAGGGAGCGCTGGATGACCCGCCGTAGGGGGCGGGCGCCGAAGTCGGGGTCGTAACCGGTCTTGGCCATCCAGGCCTTGGCCGCGTCGGTGACCTCGAGCGCGAGGCGCCGCTCTCCTAGGCGGCTTTGAAGCGCGGCGAGCTGTATGTCCACGATCCGCCTCAGGTCGTCCTCGTCGAGCGAGCGGAAGCGGACGACGTCGTCGATGCGGTTCACGAACTCGGGCTTGAAGAACGCGGCCGGGTCGACCGCGAGGTTGGACGTCATTATCAGCACTGCGTTCGTGAAGTCGACCGTGCGGCCCTGCCCATCGGTCAGCCGGCCGTCCTCGAGCACCTGGAGCAGCACGTTGAACACGTCGGGGTGCGCCTTCTCTATCTCGTCGAGCAGCACCACCGCGTAGGGGCGCCGCCGCAGCGCCTCGGAGAGCTGGCCGCCCTCCTCGTAGCCGACATAGCCCGGAGGGGCGCCGACGAGGCGCGAGACGGTGTGCTTCTCCTGGTACTCGCCCATGTCGATTCGCACCATCGCCCGGTCGTCGTCGAAGAGGAACCCGGCCAGGGCACGGGCCAGCTCGGTCTTGCCCACGCCAGTCGGACCGAGGAAGAGGAACGAGCCGATCGGCCGCCGGGGGTCGGACAGCCCGGCCCGGCTGCGGCGGATGGCGTTCGCGACAGCTCGCACGGCTTCGGCCTGACCGACCACGCGCTCGCTGATGGACTCCTCCATCCTCACGAGCTTCTGGACCTCGCCCTCCATGAGGCGCGACACCGGGATGCCCGTCCAGCGGCTGACCACCTCGGCGACGTCCTCGGCGTCCACCTCCTCCTTCAGCATCGCCCCGCCGGCCTGGAGCTCTGCGAGGGACTTCGTCGCCTCGTCGATGCGGCGCTCTATGTCGGGCACCCGCCCGTAGCGCACCTCCGAAGCGGCGGTTAGGTCCCCGTCGCGCGCAAGGCGCTCCGCCTCCGAGCGCGCAGCCTCGAGCTCTCCCTTCAGGGAGCTGACCGCCGTGATTGCCCGCTTCTCGGCCTGCCAGCGGGCGCTCATCGCGCCCGCCTGCTCGCCCAGGTTGGCCAGCTCCTCCTGCAGCCGGGCCAGGCGTTCGAGCGACGCCGCGTCGGTCTCCTTCTCGAGGGCGACCCGCTCGATCTCGAGCTGGCGCATGCGCCTGGTCACCACGTCGATCTCGGTGGGCATGGAGTCGATCTCTATGCGTAGCCTGCTAGCCGCCTCGTCGACGAGGTCGATGGCCTTGTCGGGCAGGAAGCGCCCACTCACGTAGCGATCGGACAGCACGGCCGCGGCCACGAGGGCGGCGTCTTGAATGCGAACCCCGTGGTGGACCTCGTAGCGCTCCTTCAGGCCGCGCAGGATCGCGATCGTGTCCTCGACGCTCGGCTGGCCGACGTGCACCGGCTGGAAGCGGCGCCCCAGGGCCGCGTCCTTCTCTATGTACTTGCGGTACTCGTCGAGGGTGGTGGCTCCGACCATCCGCAGCTCCCCGCGGGCGAGGAGCGGCTTTATCATGTTTCCGGCGTCCATCGCGCCCTCGGCGGCCCCGGCCCCGACGATCGTGTGGAGCTCGTCGATGAAGGTGATGACCGCGCCCTCGGCATCGGTGATCTCCTTCAGCACCGCCTTCAGTCGCTCCTCGAACTCGCCGCGGTACTTGGCGCCCGCCACCATCGCCGAGAGGTCGAGCGCCACGAGGCGCTTGCCCTTCAGTCCCTCGGGGACGTCGCCCTCGACGATCCGGTTCGCGAGCCCCTCCACTATCGCCGTCTTTCCGACGCCCGGTTCGCCGATAA
>JAKACF010000041.1 GCA_021821585.1 Actinomycetes bacterium | reverse complement strand
GACGAAGCGGACGACCTCGGCAGGAAGGACGGGCATCCCGAGGGGCTTCACCACCGGCCCCACCTTGTCCATGAGGACCGGCGAGATCTCGAGCCGGCCACCCTCGACGAACGGGCCGATGCGGTCGGCCACGTCCTTGCCCGTGACCACCCTGTCGACGCCCTCGAGGGCGAGCGCCTCGGAGGCGTCGAAGCCGGTGATACGGCCGTGCGGGATGGGGCTTCTCAATATTGCGACGTGTCGCGTGCCTGGGAGGACGAGGTCCGCCAGGTAACGGCCGCTTCCCGTCACGAGGCGCCGATCCTCCTTGCGCCGGAGGCGTTGGCCGACGAAGTGGTGCGGCCTCACTCCGTCCGGCGAGGTGTCGGTGCCGTCGCTGCCGGCGTCCCCGACGCCGGCGAGGGTGTCAGCCACCTGTGACGGCCGGCGCGCCGCCGCTCATGACCTGGGCGGCGTGCGCCACGGCCTCGACGATGTGCTGGTATCCCGTGCAGCGGCAGAGGTTGCCCGACAAGTGCTGTCGGATCTCCTGCTCGCTCGGCCGGGGGTTCTCGGTGAGCAGCTCGAGCACCGACATGAGGAACCCGGGCGTGCAGAAGCCGCACTGCAGCCCGTGGTGCTCGGAGAACGCCTCCTGGATCGGATGAAGTGTGCCGTCATCGGCCGCCAGGCCCTCCACCGTGGACACCGAGCGGCCCTCGGCCTGCACCGCCAGCATCAGGCAGGAGCGGACGCTCATGCCGTCGAGCAGCACCGTACAGGCCCCGCAGACGCCGTGCTCGCAGCCGAGGTGGGTACCGGTGAGGCCGAGCTCCTCCCTGAGGAAGTCGGCGAGGGTGGTCCTCGACTCAGCCCGCCCCGAACAGAGCCTGCCGTTCACCTCGAGCGAGATCTCCCTCGGCTCCCCCACCTCTACCTCCCCTCGATCGCGGCCCGAGCGGCGTCGAGCGCCCGCCGGGTGAGGACGCTCGCCACCTTGCGCCGGTAGTCGGCCGAACCGTGGATGTCTCCCGAGGGCTCGATCTCCTCGGACACCGTCGCGGCGGCGGCGCCGATCGCCTCGGCGTCGGCCGCTGTCCCGACGAGACTCGCCTCTGCCGCCCGGGCCCGGACCGGGGTGCTACCGACACCACTGAGGGCGATGCGGCAGTGGGTGACCTCGCCACTCGTGAACCCGAGGACCGCCGCCACCCCGACCATCGCGAAGTCGCCGTCGCGGCGGGCCAGCTCGAGGAAGCTGGACCCGCAGGTGCCCGGCGGCTGCTTCAGGCGGATCTCGCAGAGCATCTCGTCCCAGGACAGCGACGTCGTGAGATAGGAGACGAAGAGCTCCTCGGCGGGCACCACCCGACGCCCCGCCCTGCTCGCCACCTCCACCTCACCGTCGAGGGCGAGCAGCACGGTGGGCCACTCTGCGGCGGGATCGGCGTGGGCCACCGAGCCGCCGACCGTTCCCCGGTTGCGGATGGCGACGTGGCCGATCTTCGAGACAGCCTCGGAGACGATCGGGAAGCGGTCGGCGACGGCGGCATCGCGCTCGACCGCGCGGTGGCGTGCGAGCGCCCCGATGCGGAGCGTGCCGTCCTCGACTGCGATGGAGTCGAGGCCCGTGACCGAGTTGACGTCGACCAGCACGTCGGGCCGTGCGAGGCGGAGGGCCAGGAGCGGGACCAGGCTCTGGCCCCCAGCGAGGATCTTGGCCATGTCGCCGCCGTCGGCGAGGGCCGAGACCGCCTCCTCGACGGTCCCGGCCGTGACGTACTCGAAGGGAGCCGGCTTCATCGCCTCATCTCGAGCGGCTCAGTCCTGGCGGATCTGTCGCCACTGCTCGCCGAACAGGGCGTCGAGGTCGACCTCGTCGACTCCTGGGGTCGAGATCTCGGGCTGGTAGTTCGCCTTGCGGGTGGCGTCGATGCCGACCTTGGTGACGAGGTGCGAGCCTCCGGCCGGGTCGTAGGAGGCCGGGTCGAGGGGTGAGCCCCTCGAGTAGGAGACGACGAAGGCGTCATGGTCGAAGCGGACCCGGGTGGCGATGGCGTGCCAGACATCGGCGTCGTTGGTGATGTCGACGTCGCCGTCGACGACCACGACGTACTTGAGGAACGGGTCGGCGGCGAAGGCGGCCATGGCGGCGTTCTTCGGGTCGCCCTCGATCACCTTGTTCATCTGGACATAGCAGATGTACCGCGAGCGGCCAGAGGGCGGGACGTAGACGGCCGTGACCGCTCCCGAGGCGAGCCGGCAGCTCTTGTAGATCTGGCTGTTGCGGGTCACGCCCGACAGCAGCAGGTTGTCGCGGTGGCCGACGAAGGAGCTCTGGTAGTAGGCGTTGCGGCGCATGGTGATCGCCTTCACGTAGACGACCGGGTTGAGCCGCTCGGGACCGTAGGTGCCCGGGTACTCGCCAAAGGGCGCCTCCGGCTCCCTCTCGGTCGGGTGGATCTCGCACTCGAGGACGATCTCGGCCTGGGCGGGGACCTCGACGTCGATCGTCTCGCACTTCACCATCTCGAGCGGCTCGCCGAGCATGGCGCCGGCGATGGCGAACTCGTCGACGTCGATGCCGGTGAACGAGAGGAACCCGAGCTCGACGGTCGGGTGCAGCCCGATGGCGACCGCCATCGGCGTCGGCTTCCCGTTGCGCAGGTTCTTCTGCATGATGTAGTGGCCGTGGGCGGTCTCGGAGATCTGGATCCCGAACTTGTTCTTGCCCTTCACCTGGAGCCGGTAGATGCCGGCGTTGCGCACGCCGGTGTCGGGGTCCTTCATGATCTCGTAGCCGAGGGTGATGTAGCGGCCCTGGAAGGACTCATAACCCGGGTCGACCTGGCCGGAGTCGAGCTCGTGGTACTTGAGGGTCGGAAGGGCCGTCACGTCGACGTCGTCGCCGGTCAAGATGACCTCTTTGCACGGAGCCTCGGCGGCATCGACGAGCTTCGGCTCGATCGCGTGGTCCTCTCTCGCCATGTACTCGAGGATGAAGTCCCTCGGCGTGGCGTCGATCGGCAGCCCGAGGGCGAGGGCGAGGCGCGGGAAGCTCGCGTGGACGTTCGTCACACAGGGGAGGTCCGAGCCCTTCACGTTCTCGAAGATGACGAGCGGGTAGCGGCGCTCCCTCTCGAGCCGCCACAGCGCGGCGGTCACCTCGAAGACCGGGTCCACCTCCTCGCTCACCCGCAGGATCTCCTCGGGGTGGTGCTTGTCGAGGAAGTCGATGTACTCGTGCAGGCTCTTTCCGAGGACCTCTTGGGAGTGGGTCCTCGTCTCGTGGTTCGTCATGTGGATTGGCCCCTCCCCGGCTCGCTGGCGACGTCGAATGTCCGGCGCGATTCTTCTACGTCAAGATTCTTATGTCAAGGAGACTTCACGCCAAGTGGCATCTTCTCGCCGCCCAGCCGTGAGCTGAGAGCGAGGCTGCCGACGGCGACGGCCGCGCAGCTGGCGAAGAGCAGCGGGTACGAACCTCCGAGCGACAGGACGATGGCGAGCCAGGCCGCACCCGCCGCAGTACCGGAGAAGCGGATGAGGTTGAAGGCACCGACGGCTGCCGAGCTGTCCGCCGCCCCCGGCCGCGTGGCGCCCCCGGCCGACGAGGTCTGGACGAGCGCCGCCCCGCCGCCGGCGAGCCCGAGGGCACCGGCGAGCAGCGGGCCCACCCCGACTCCGCGAGCGGTCGCGAGGGCGATCAGCACCTGCCCGACGGCGAGCAGGCCGAGACCCCAGGAGAAGACCCGCCGGCCGCCGAGGCGGCGCATGGCATAGCCGGCCAGCCAGGAGACGACGACCATGACGCCGGGGAAGGCGAGGGCGACCAGACCGGCCGTCGCCGGGCTGGTCCCCGTCGAGCGGACGAGGTAGAGGGAGACGGCGGTGATGTCCACCATGATCGTGGCCATCTGGACGAATCCGCCCAGGCTGGACCGCAGGAGCGTCGGGGAACGGAGCAGCCCGACGGGGACGAGCGGGTGGGACGCTCTCGCCCCACGGCGCCAGGCCGTGGCGACGAGGGCGGCGCCGGCGACCATGAGCGGCACGCCGGCGACCGCTCCGTCGACGCCGGTCGACAGGGCCGTCAGGCCGCCGAGGCCGAGGGCCGCGCCGGCGGTGAGCCCGCCGGCGCTCGACCAGTCCGTCACGATCGGCCTCGGGGGCTTGCGCGGAACGAGGAAGAAGATGGCGAGCGCGGCGATCCCCATCGCCGGCACAGACGACCAGAAGACGCTGCTCCACCCGGCAAGCGAGGCGAGAAGACCGCCGAGGGGGACGGCCACGAGCCTGCCGAGGCTGTTCGCCGACGACCACAGTCCCATCGCGAACGGCCGGTCCCGCTCGGCGACGGTGGTCGAGAGGTGGATCATGACTCCCGGGACGATGACCGCAGCCGCCGCCCCCTGCACGACCCTCACGCCGACGAGGAAGGCGAAGCTCGGCGAGAGCGCCGCTGCCACCGAGCCGACGGCGACGACGGCGAGGCCGGCGACGAGCACCCGGGTCCACCCGCCGCGATCTCCGAGGTGGGAGGCGAGCGGAGTGGTGGCAGCGAGAGTGACGGCGAAGGCACCGAGAACAAGGACGCCCATGCCGACGCCGGTGTGGAAGTGGTCGAGGATCGGCGCGAGCGGCACGAGGGCGACGTTGCTGTAGTACGAGCCTGCGAAGGTCGCCGACAGGAGGGCGGCGAGCGTGAGCCCTCCGACACGTCCCTGCCCGCCGCGCCCGTCGAGATCGCCGCGGCCGCGCCCCACGTCAGCCGGTGTCTGCGGAGACCTTGCCGAGGAAGATCTCGCCGATGTCCTTCCTGCCGAGGATCTCCGACGCGCTCGCCGAGATCCTCACCTGACCGGAGACGAGGACGTATCCCCAGTCGGAGATCTCGAGGGCGTCCGAGGCCCGCTGCTCGATGAGCAGCACCGACACACCCCGGGAGACGAGCGCCGGGACCTGCTCGCGCAGCAGGCTGCGGGCGACCTGGACGGCGAGGCCGGCCGTCGGCTCGTCGAGGACGAGCACCTGCGGTCGCATCATGAGTGCCCGGGCGAAGGCCAGCATCTTGCGTTCGCCACCGCTCAACTTGCTGACGACCACCCGGCGATGGGCGAGCTCCTCGAGCTTGGGGAAGTACGCCAGCGCCTCCTCGATCCGGCTGGCCACCTCCCGCTTGTGGAGCAGGTAACCCCCCATCTCGAGGTTCTCGCGGACCGACAGCATGCCGAAGACGTCGTTGCGCTGGGGAACGTAGGCGATGCCCCGGCGCACGAGGAGCTCGGTCGGGACGTTCGTCACCTGCGCACCCTCGAGGTGGACGCTCCCGGTCATGGCTCGCAGCTCGCCGATGATGGTCTTCACGAGCGTGCTCTTGCCGGCACCGTTCGGGCCGACGATCGTGACGATCTCGCCCCGTCCGACCATGAGGTCGAGGTTGGAGACGATCGGCGGACCGCCGTATCCGGCCGACAGGTCCTTCACCTCGAGCACGGCTTCCGGCCGCCGGGTGCCGTCGGACATGCCAGTCACCTCACCCTGCGAGATACGCATCGAGCACATCCTCACGCGTCCGGATGTCGCCCATCGTCCCCTGGGCGATCACCCGGCCCGTGGCCATGACGATGACCGGGTCGCAACAGCGCTCGACGACGCCGAGCTCGTGCTCGACGAGGACCATCGTGAGGCCCTCGTCACGCAGATCGATGAGGTGGCGCTCGATCCTCCGGGCGAGGCTCGGGTTCACCCCGGCGAAGGGCTCGTCGAGCAGGAGCAGGCGGGGACTCGCCATGAGGGCCCGCATGATCTCGACCAGTCGGCGCTGGCCGCCGCTCAGCTCGGCGACGTAGGAGTCCTCCTCCCTGCGCATGTCGAAGCGGTCGAGCAGCCCTCGGGCCCGGATCACGAGCTCCTCCTCCTGCTTCGCCCACGCCCGCTTGCCGGCGAGGGCCACGAAGAGGCGCTCGCCGCGCTGGGAGGGGGCCGCCACGATGAGGTTCTCGAGGACGGTGAGGCGGGGCAGGTCGCCTGTCAGCTGGAATGTCCGGCACAGCCCCTTTCGCGCCCGGCGGAAGGGCTTGTCGCTCGTGACCTCGTCGCCGAGGAACCAGACCGATCCGGTATCGGGGCTCTCGGCGCCGGCAAGGATGGAGAGCAGCGTCGACTTGCCGGCGCCGTTCGGCCCGATGAGGCCGACGACATGGCCTGCCGGGACGGAGATCGAGACGTCGTCGACGGCGACGACGCCGCCGAAGCTGCGCCGGACGTTGCGGGTCTCGAGGACGGTCTCGACCTCCGGCTTGGTGAGCGTGCGGGGGCTGATCACGAGGACGTCCCCGACAGGTCCGACTTGACCTCGGCGAGGGCGAGGACCTCCTGCGGTGCGGCGGTGGGTAACGCGGGAGCCTCCACCGTGGGGAAGCGGCGCCGCCGTTCGGGGATGAGGCCCTGCGGCCGGAACCACATGAAACCGATGATCAGCACGCCGACGAGCATCCACTGGAGCGCAGCGGTGAGATAGGCCGGACCGAACGTCGGCAGGAACAGCACACCCTCCATCACAAGACCCGGCACGATGATCGATCCGAGCGCCACACCGGCGGCGTTCGCGCGTCCCCCGACGATGATGGCGGCAAAGAGGGTGAAGGTCTCCGGATAGGTCCACGATCCCGGGGACCAGGCAGCGATCCAGTCGGCCAGCATGGCGCCGGCGAGCGCGCCGAGGGCGCCGCCGATCACGAGCACGAGCATCCGCAGCTTGATGACGTCCTTGCCGAGCGACTGGGCGACGGCGTCGTTCTCCCTGATCGCCCGAAGCGACCGTCCGAGCGGTGAGCTCGTGATCCGGTGGACGACGAAGAACGAGAGCACGCAACCGACGGCGACGAGCCCGACGAACACCCAGCGGTACAGCATGGACGTCGCCGGTCCCCCGTTCAATGCACCGGCGAGCGGAGCGGGAATGAGGCTCAGGCCGACGGATCCGTTGAACAGTGAGTTGTCCGCAGAGACGGCGTAGAAGGCGACGAGCGCGAGGACGAGCATCACGACCGCCTCGTAGTCGCCGCGGAGCCGGCGGAGGGTGAGCAGGCCCATGAGGAAGCCGAGGAAGGCGCCGGCTGCCATGGCGGCGATCCACGGGATCGGGAAGGGCAGCTGCGCGCCCAGGATGTACTGCTGGAAGCCGCCGTTCGAGGTCGACGGGCCGAGGGTCAAGATGGCGGCGACGTAGGCACCGATCGCCTCGAAGAGGATGAAGCCGAAGTTGAGGACGTTCGTCTCGCCGATCTGCAAGTCGAGGCCCCAGCAGGCGATCATCGCCGTGCCCACGTAGACGAGCATCGTGGTGGCGAGATAGAGGTCGCCGCCACTCATGCGGTCATCTGCCTGTCGACGGCGACCCCCGAGACGATGCCCTGCGGGCGGAAGAGGAGGACGAGGATGAGGATCAAGAACGCCACCACCTCGCTGTAGCTACTCGAGATCACGAGGGAGCTCCACTGCGTCACCAGTCCGATGACGAGAGCACCGAGCATCGCCCCATACGCCTGGCCGATGCCCCCGAGCATGGTCGCAGCGATGATGACGATCAGGTACTCGTCCCCGAGCGTGAACGAGAACGTCCCGAGGGACAACCCGAGGATGACACCCGAGACGCCGGCCAGCACGCCGGAGATGAACCATCCCGCGTCGTACACCCGCGAGGTGCGGATCCCGCAGACCTTGGCGAGCCGGGCGTCACAGGACGAAGCTCGCATCGCCTTGCCCAGCTTGGTGCGCCGAAGCAGCAGCTGGATGACGATCATCCCGGCGACGGCGATCCCGATCGACACCAGCTGCAGGTGTGTGAACAGGAAGCCCCCGAACTTGACCGGCGAGCCCGTGTTGACGTTGTAGTGGAAGAAGTTCGTCCCCCAGATGGCCTCGATGGCGTACTCGACGATGAGGTCGAGGGCGATCGTCACCACGACCATGCCGAAGAAGTTCGTGCCCCGGCGAAGGAAGGGCTGGATGAGCCCCCGGTTCAGCAGGACCGAGATCAGTCCCGAGCCGATGCCCGCCACCGCGAGGGCCAACCAGATGTTGGCCCCCACGACGACGTTCAGCTCGTAGGCCAGGAATGCCGCCAGGCTCATGAGTGCCCCGAAGGCGATGTTCAGGACGTTCGTGACGCTGAACTGCAGCGTGAACCCGACGGCAGCGAGAGCGAAGATCCCGGCGTTCACCAGCCCGAATCCCGTGTCAGCGATGAACTGGCTCACTTCCACCAACTTCCCACTTCGGATCGACAGGGTCTCTCGAGGTCGAAGAACGAGCTGGAGTCCTCAGCCCTTCTTACCGATCAGGGCCGCAACAGCGCCAGCAGAGATCTGGCCGAGGGTCGTCGGCTTCAGGGCGTCGGTGATGACGTGGTAGCTGCCACCGGCGTTGTGCCACTGGTTCAACTGGATCGCACCTCCGGCGCCAACGTACTGGATCTTCTTGCCGGCGAGGATGTCGGTCTTGCAGGCGGAGAAGGAGTTGCAGACGACCTTGCCGGGCCCGGGAGTGATGAGCGAGTTCATGGTGTCGTTGATCACGGTCCGGTTGATGGTCTTCTTCATCAGCATCGCGAGCGCCACCATGTTCACACCGTCGTAGTTGGCGATGGTGAAGGGGTCGTTGGAGTAGGTCGACGCCTGTGGGATCTGGGACGCCGCGGCGAGCAGCGCCTGGTGGAACGCCGGCCAGCCGGCGGAGCTCGTGTTGACGTAGGCCTCCACGATCGTGACCGTCTTTGCGAGCGTGCTCGTCCCGATGACGCCACCGACCGACTTCTCCCACTGCGGCTCGTAGATCGTCTCGGGGCCGATCGTCGGGATCAGGTGCCCGAGGGACTTGAGCTCGGAGAAGAAGGTCGTCGAGGTCCTCGGACCGGCCTCGTACAAGATGACCTGCGGGTTCTTGGCCAGCATGGCCGAGATGGTGCTCTCGTAGGTCGGCTGGTCAGGGGTGAGGTTCGCCGAGTAGACGATCTTGCCCCCGAGCGCCGGGAAGCCAGCGCTCGCACCCGAGGGCCCGTTGCTGAAGCCGACGTTGGAGGCGTAGATGAGCGCCGCCCGGGTGTAGCCCTGCCGGCGGGCCCAGATGGCCTGGGCATAGCCGTCGGCTGCGTCCGGCGGGATGAGGCGCCAGAGATAGGTGAAGTTGCTCCGGTCGAACTCGGCATTACCGGCGTCGGGGAACATCGGCACCTTGGCCGCGTTGAAGATCGGCACGGTGGCCGACGCTTCGTCGGAGCTCGGACCGATGACCATGACGAGGTTCGACTGGGTGGCGATCAGCTTGTTCGCGGCCGGGACGGCATCGGCGGGATCTCCGCGGGTGTCGACGGGGGTACAGGTGAGGTCGTGGCCGTAGATGCCGCCGTCCTTGTTGATGAGGTTGACGGCCGGGATGCACCCGCTCATCATGAGCGGCCCGAAGCTCGCGTCCGCACCGCTGAAGGGGTTGAAGACGGCGACGGTCAGCTTGCCCGAGACGCCGCTCAGCCCTCCTCCCCCCGACTTGCTGCTGGCCGGGGTCGGGTTCGACGAGCAGGCGGCGAGCAACATGCCCGCCCCACCCACGAGACCGATCGCCCGGCGGAACTTGTGCCCCCCGGCAACTGCCCTGCCCTTGTAACTCACGGCAACTCCCTCCCTAAGAACGTTGTCCGCTTGTTGTGGTCGTGGGCTCCGCTGTCGCGTGTGCCGTTGGGGGGGTCCCGTTGGCAGGCGGCGCAGGAACCATTCAGCAGCCCGAATGTTCTGCTTTGACTTGCGCAGAGGCTAACCTTGAGTCTGCTTGATGTCAAGATATAACAACTAAAGACACTTGGGAAGGGAGCCACGGATGGCCGATGCCGGTGGACCGAAGACCGCCGTGGGAAAGAAGGCGGACATGGACTACGTCGATCAGATCCTCGAGCAGTGGGCGAGGGAGCGGCCCGACCTCGACGTCGCCCCGATGGCAACGATCGCCCGGATCTGGCGGCTCGCTCGCCTCTCGGAGGCAGCGGCCGAGGACAACTTCGTCGAGCACGGCCTCTCCCGCCAGAGCTTCGACGTCCTGGCGGCCCTCCGCCGGTCCGGTGCCCCCTACGAGCTGTCCCCCACCGAGCTCTACAGCTCGCTGCTCATCTCCTCGGGTGCCATGACGAACCGGATCGACCGCCTCGAGGAGATGGAGTTGGTAGAGAGGATCCCTGACGCGGACGATCGTCGGGGGATCAAGGTGGTCCTCACCGCGAAGGGCCGCAAGGTGATCGACGAGGCGGTCCGCGACCACCTCGAGAACGAGCGGAAGATGTTGGAGGGCCTTTCACCTCGCGACCAGGAGGTGCTGCGGTCGCTCTTGCGCGAGCTCCTCGTCCGACTCGGCGACGTCGCCGAGGGCCCGAGCGACGCCTCGGCGCCGGCGCGGCCGGCGGGCGTGAGGAACGGCTACGCCGTTACAGCCGGCGGAGCGCGTCGAGACGGAGCTGCCATTCGCGGCTGATCTCGTCGGGCTCCTGGCCCGTCAGACCGAAGCGAAACGTCTCGATCACCGGCATACCCGGGTGGTCGTCGCTCTCCAGGCTCGCGACCTCGATCTCGAAGCAGTCGAGCCGGTGCTCCGCGAGCCGCCCGAGAGTCCTCACCGCGCCCCGCACGTACAGGACCTGGCCGGGAGCGATGTAGCAGAACAGACATGGCCTGCCGCTCGAGAGGTTCGTGGAGGTATGGGTGCCCTGCCAGATGGCGAGGCGGAGGTGCTGTTCGTCGACGGCGAGGATCTCTCCGACCGAGAGCATGCACGGCCTCGGCGACCCGTCGTCGTCGGCGGTCACGAGGAGATAGGCCAGGCCGATCTTGGCCCCGAGGTCGGTGCCGTCGAACAGCTCGAGGATCGGTGCCGTGAGCTTGTCGCCAATGGTGGCACTCATCTGCCCACCGCCTCCCTGGTGCCGAGCCCATTCGACAGCCGCTCGGCATCGGCGACAAGGGCGGTGACGTACTCCGGTGTGAGCGGCAGGTCGTCGATGTCGAGGCCGGGGGCCCCGAGCGCGTCCGCCACCGCGTTCGCGATGGCGGCCGGGGGCGAGATCGTCCCGCCCTCGCCGACTCCCTTCACTCCGAGCGGGTTGAGCGCGGAGGGGATCTGCAGGTGGATCTGGTCGACGGCGGGGACCTCGCTCATCGTCGGAAGCAGATAGTCCATGAAAGTCGTGGTGAGTGGCTGACCCGACGCGTCGTAGGTGACCCGCTCGTACAGGGCGCCCCCGATCCCCTGGGCGACGCCGCCCTGCACCTGGCCCTCGACCACGAGGGGGTGCAGCATCCTGCCGCAGTCGTGAGCCACGACGTAGCGCAGGATGGTGACGAAGCCGGTCTCTCGATCCACCTCGACGACGGCCACGTGTGCGCCGTAGGAGAAGGTGACCGAGGGCGGAACGAAGTAGGCGCTCGCCGACAGGCCGTAGTCGCCCCCCTTCGGTGCCGACGATCTCGGACCCGGAGCTGCGGCACGGGCCAGCTCCGCGAACGAGAGGCTGTGGCTCGGCGTGTCACGGGGGAAGACGGTACTGCCGGCGACGGCGAGGTCGGCGGGGTTCGCCTCGAGCAGCTCGGCAGCAATCGCGAGCATCTGGAGCCTCACCTGCTCGGCGGCGTCCGCCACGGCCGTCCCGGCGGTGACGGCGCTTCGACTGGCGAACGTTCCGACGCCATAGGGCAAGAGGCTCGTGTCCCCCGCTCGGACCTCCACGTCGTCGAGAGACGCTCCGAGTGTGTCGGCACATACCTGCGCGAGGGTCGTCTGGTGGCTCTGGCCGTGGGGAGCCGAACCGGAGTGGACGACCACCCTGCCGTTGTTGTCGACACGAACACCGGCCGACTCGAACGGCCCGATGCCAGTCCCCTCGGCGTAGAGGGACAGGCCGATGCCGACGCTGCGACCCTCCGCCCGCAACCGGTGCTGCTCCTCCCGTAGCGCCTCGTAGTCGATGGCACCGATCGCCGCCTCGAGCGCCTGGACGTAGTCGCCGCTGTCGTAGACCACCCGAGCGCCGTCCCGATACCGCATGCCCTGGTCATAGGGAAGCTGATCGGGTGCGATGAGGTTGCGACGGTAGACCTGGAGCGGGTCGATGCCGAGCTCGGCGGCGACGAGGTTCATCAGGCGGTCCATCACGAAGACCGCCTCCGGGCGGCCGGCGCCGCGGTAAGGGCCGTTCGGAGTCTTGTTGGTGAGGACACAGGCCCCGGCGATGTGGAAGTTCGGGATCCGGTAGAGGCCCCGGATGTGCGCCGCGGTGTTGTACGCACAGGTGAGAGAGAAGGGGTTGTAGGCCCCGCAGTCGAGCAGGAAGGTGTCGTCGAGGGCGACGACCCTCCCGTCCTCGGAGAAGGACACGCTCACGAAGTGGACCTGATCGCGGGCGTGCATCGTCGAGACGAGGTGCTCCTGGCGGTCCTCGACCCATCGAACCGGGCGACCAAGCGTCCGGGCGATGTGGGGGATCAACACCTCCTCGGGATAGACGTTGACCTTCGGGCCGAATCCTCCGCCGACGTCGGGGGCGATCACCCTCACGTCCGCCTCCGGCAGGTCGAGCTGCTCGCAGATCCGCAGACGCACCATGTAGGGCACCTGGGTGGACGACCACACCGTGAGCCGGCCGTCGCTCTCGGCGGCGGCCACGATCCCTCGGGTCTCCAAGGGGTTGGCCGCCAGCCGCGGCACCCTGATGCGGCGGGTGAGCGTCCGGTAGGCGCCATCCTGGGCAGCCGCGACGTCGCCGACCGAGACCTCGTAGGACGCCTGGACGTTCGTGCCAAGCGAGTCGTGAACAAGGGCCGAGTCGTCCTGTGCCGCTCTCTCGGGGTCGGTGATCGCGCCCAGGTCGTCGTAGTCCACGACCACGAGCTCGGCCGCGTCCTCGGCGATGTAGCGGGACTCCGCCACGATGATCGCGACGGGTTGGCCCACGTAGCGCACCTCGCTCGAGGCAAGCGGTTCGATCGGGCACGCTCGGACGACGGGGTGGACGGCCGCCTCGAGGTCGGGAGGCGTCTCCTCCTGGTCGACGAAGCGGGTGAAGGGCTTGACTCTCCCAGCCACGTCGGACGCGGTCACCACCGCCACCACGCCCGGCAGCGCTCGGGCGGCGCTGGCGTCGAGTGACGTGATCCGCCCCCTCGCGAGAGGGCTGCGTATGACGGCAGCTTCGAGCATGCCGGCGAGCTTGATGTCAGGGACGAAGGTCCCGCGGCCGGTGAGCAACCGTCGGTCCTCCCGCCGTCTGACCGAGCGTCCGACGTAGCCGTCGCGGCGGTCGTCCTCGGTCATCATCGCAGCTTCGCCAGCTGCTCGTCCGTCGCGAGCTGGAAGCAGCCGGCGACCACCTGCTCGCTCATCGCGGCGATGGCCCGGGGAGTCGGCGACGGCTCGAGGTGGAGAACCGTGATGCCGACGTCGGCAGCTCGCCGGAGGTTCTCCGACGCGATCGCCGAGCCCTCGGCGTGCGCCATCGCGAGGACGAGGGGGCGACCCTCTTTCATCGTGACGTCGGCGGCCCGCTGGACGAGGTTGTCCGCCACGCCGGTCACGATGGCGGCGAGTGACCGCAGCGTGCACGGCACGATCACCATCCCGAGGGTGAGGAACGAGCCACTCGAGATGGCGGCTGCCTGGTTTCGCTCGTGGTACCAGCCATTCGCCTTCGAGCGCACCTGGCGAAGACTGAGGCCGGTCTCCTGCGAAATGACCGAGCGCGAGCAGCCGCAGGTGACGAGATGGCTCTCCACGCCGACGGCGCGGAGCAGAGCAAGAAGGCCGAGCGTGTACGGGACCCCCGGGGCGCCGGCCATCCCGACGACGAGGCGCCGAACCGGCTCCCTTCGGCTCTGGTCGGCGGCCCTCTCGAGCCGGTCCGGGGCGAGGGTCATCTCGAGCGGCTCAGTCCTGGCGGATCTGTCGCCACTGCTCGCCGAACAGGGCGTCGAGGTCGACCTCGTCGACTCCTGGGGTCGAGATCTCGGGCTGG
>JAKACF010000040.1 GCA_021821585.1 Actinomycetes bacterium | reverse complement strand
GCCGGGGACCCGGTGCCGGAGGACCCGGCGCCCGCCGCCGTCCGGGCGGCACGAGCCGCCTTGGCCGCCCGCTCGGCGGCCGCCGAGATCGCCTGGAGGGCGGCCCGGTCGGCGTGGAGCGCGCGGCGGACCTTGGCGAGCTCGAGGGCGTAGGCGCCCGAGCCGGAGGTGCTGGCCGCCGGTGCCGTGGCCGCGCCCGCCGCCGACTGGTGGACGGCGTGGTCGACGAGGCTCGTCGACAGCCCGCTCGCGATGAGGGCAGCCGAGCCGACGGCGAGCGGCGCCACGAGGCGCCGCCGCCGCCGCCAGTCCTCGAGTGAGCGTTCGGCGGCCCGCCTCGCCGTCTCGGCCCGCGTCGGGCCGGTCACGAGTCACCGCCGCCCGAGTCGCCGCCCCCACCCGAGGAGAGCGCCTTGGCCTCGCTGCTCAGCTTCTGCGCCTCGGCCTCGAGGGCCGCCTGCTTGGAGACGAGCTGTTCCTCCTCGGTCCGCAGCTGAGCCTGCTCGCCCTCGAGCTGTGCCGCTTCGCTGGCGAGCTGGGCCCGCTCGGCGGCGAGCTGCTGGCCGTCCGCGCCGGCTGATCCCGGCGTGGGCGCGGCCGAGGCGGTGAGGGCCAGGCGCAGCCGTTGCTGGGCGAGACCGAGCGCGCTCTGGAGGCGCTCGGTCTCCGCCAGCAGCAGACGGACCTGCCGGGCGGTCGCGCCGTCCGCCCCGGCCGGTGCCGTCGCGCTCGTGGCCGCACCGGCGGCGGTCGCCGCTCCGGGAGCCGGTTGGAGGAGCACGACCGCGCCGCCGCCGACGGCCGCCAGGGCGGCCACGGCGGCGAGGCCGCGGTGACGGAGCGAGCGCCGGGCAAGCGGGTCATCGGTCATGGCGGCCAGTGTGAACCTGGGCGATGAAGCCGCCGTAAGGCTCCCATGAGAGTTCTCTCATCGAGCGCCCGGCCGCCGCCGAGAGCCCCTGGGGAGGAGTCGTCTCGTACGCCACGACCGAGGCGCCGGACCGCTCATGGCGAACGAGACCTGCGGGCAGGGACAGTTAGGGTCTCTGCCGCGGTCGCGCGAGGCGGGCGCGGGCACCACGAGTCGTCGGCCGCTCAGCGCGGGAACGGAAGGCCCAGATGGCACCTCGTCGGGCACACCAGGAGGGCTTCGAGCTCGGTTACCAACCGGCGCTCGACGGCCTGAGGGCGCTCGCCGTGCTCGCCGTGCTCGCCTACCACGGGGGAGTGCCCGGAACCGGGGGCGGCTTCGTCGGTGTCGAGGCCTTCTTCGTCCTCTCCGGCTACCTCATCACCTCGCTCCTGCTCGCGAGGTGGCACGGCGACGGGACGATCCGCCTCCGGGCGTTCTGGGCGCGGCGGGCGCGGCGCCTGCTGCCGGCCCTGTGCTGCCTCGTCGTCGTGACGGCGATCTACGAGACGGCGGTCGGCCCGTCGGGCGCCACCCCGGACTTCGGGGCGGACGCCCTGTCGACCCTCGGCTACGTCGCCAACTGGCACGAGATCTGGACGAGCAACGGGTACTTCGCCGAGACGGCGCTCACCTCGCCGCTCCAGCACACCTGGTCGCTCGCCATCGAGGAGCAGTTCTACCTGCTCTGGCCGCTCCTCCTCGCCGTCGTCCTCGGCGTGTGGAGCCGCAGCCGGCCGGCTCCACGCCGGCGGCTCCGCCTCCTCGCCGGCGTCTCGGCGCTCGGCGCGCTCGCCTCGGCGGCGGAGATGGCCCTCCTCTACCGCCCCGGCGACAGCGCCTCGCTGAGTCGCGTCTACTACGGGACCGACACCCGGGCCGAGGGGCTGCTCGTCGGGGCGGCGCTGGCGGCCGTGGTCGCCCTCCGGAGGCAGTCGGCGACCCGCCGGGAGAGCTCCGGTCGGCTGGGGGCGGTCGGCGGCGTCGTCGGCCTGGCGGCGGTGGTCGCCCTCGGCGCGATGGCGCGGTCGGGCTCCGGCTGGCTCTACCGGGGCGGGTTCCTCGCCTTCGACCTCGCCGTCGTCGCGGTCATCGTCGACGCCACCTCGGCGGACGCGCCCTCGCTGCTCCGCCCGGTGCTCGCCTCCTTCCCGCTGCGTGCGACGGGGCAGATCTCCTACGGGCTCTACCTCTGGCACTTCCCGCTCTTCCTCTGGCTCGACCAGCAGGCGACCGGGCTGTCGGGGGCACCGCTGTTCGGCCTCAGGGTGGCGGTCACCTTCGCCGTCGCGGTCGTCTCCTACTTCGCCGTCGAGCAGCCGATCCGCCGGCGGCGCCTCTCCCCGGGGACGCTGCGCCTCCTCGCCCCGGCGGCGAGCCTGGCGGTCGCCGTCCCCGTCGCGCTCTCGTTCGGCGCCGGCGAGGCGCCGACCCTCACCCGACCGGCAGCCGCGCGCGCGGCGGTGGTGCCGGACGCGACGAGCGGTGCCGCCACCTGCTCGCAGAGGCTGCCGGGCGCCCGTACGGCGGAGGTCTTCCACACCTGCCCGGTGGACCGGGTGCTCCTCGTCGGCGACTCGATCGGCCTCACCCTCGACATCGAGCTCGCCCTCGGCGAGCGGCCCTACGGGGTGGAGTTGTGGGGGAAGGCCATCTCCGGCTGCGGCTTCCGCACGGGGGGCGAGGTGCTCGACACGAGCGGCGACTATGTCGGGCGCAGCGGGTCCTGCCGGGGCGCCCTCGCCCTCTGGAGGACCGACGAGCGGCGCTACCGGCCAGCGGTCGTCGTGGTCGAGATGGGTTACTGGGACACCGTCGACATGACCGAGGCGGGCCGTCCCGTGCATCTCGGCCAACCGGCCTTCGACCGCGCCGTCGAGGCCCGCATGGCACGGCTCGTCCGGCTGCTCGCGTCGCGCCGCACCCCCCTCGTCGTGCTCAGCGTCCCCCTCGTCGACCCCCCTCCGCTGCCCGACGGTGCCATCGCGCCGCAGGCATCGCCGGCCCGCAACGAGCTGATCAACTCCATGCTGGCCGGGCTCGCCCGCCGGCACCCGGGCGAGGTGCACTTCTTCGACCTCTCGCCCTATGTCACGCCCCACGGCCGCTTCCAGGCGGTGGTGGACGGAGGGATCTGCCGGAGCTCGGACGGCGTCCACTTCTTCGACGGTGACCCGGGGTCGCTCGTGTTCCAGGAGACCCCCTGCGGCGCACGCCTCGGCGCCGCCCTCCTCCCCTTCCTGCGCCGGGTCGCCGCGACAAGGCCGTGACGGGGCGCCGTGCGGGCGGGCCGCCGAGGCCTGCGCCTCCGGCCGGCAGGTGGCCGCACTCGCCGGGCGAGCGGCGCCAGACGAAACTCGGGCGGGTGCGCCCCGGAGCCGATAGGGTGAGCGCTGCCGGATGAGGCTCCGGCGAGCGGCCAGCTGGCCGCTTGAACCGCCGCAGGGCTGATGGCCTCTACGCACGAGGTGTCGTGTTGTGGAGGTGAGGATGGCGGCAGTCGACTTGGCCCCGGCCGAGATCCAGGCACTCCAGGTCCTCACGATCCTCCTCTTCGCCCCGCTCGTGAGCGGCGGGATCTCCCATCTCGAAGCCCGCCTGCAGGGCCGCCGGGGCCCGCGGATCCTCCAGCCCTACTACGACCTCGGCAAGCTCTTCGGCAAGGAGACGCTGGTCCCCGAGCACGCCAGCTTCGTCTTCCTCCTCGGCCCGGTCGTCGCCTTCGCCTGCTACCTCGTCGTCCCGCTCCTCATCCCTGTGCTCACCGCCTACCCGCTCCCCCTCGGCTACATGGGCGACATCCTGGGCGGCGGCTTCATCCTCGGCCTCGCCAGCTTCTCGGTCGCCCTGGCGGCGGCCGAGACCGACGCCCCCTACGCCCAGCTCGGCAGCACGAGGGCGATGACCTTCGGGGCGCTCATCGAGCCGTCGATCCTCTTTGTCACCTTCACCGTGGCGCTCATCACCACGACCGACCTGCCCTACTTCGAGGCGGCGGCCGCCCGGGCCTCGCTCAGCCAGGCCGTGCGGCCGGCCCACCTGCTGGCGCTGCTCGCCTTCTTCCTCGTCGTGCTGAGCGACACAGGGCGGATCCCCGTCGAGACACACTCGAGCACGCTCGAGTTCGGGATGATCGACGAGGCCCGGACCCTCGAGCACTCCGGCCCGCTGTTCGCCCTCTTGAAGTGGGGATCGGCCATGAAGCAGCTGATCCTCTACGTCCTTCTCATCAACGTCTTCGCGGCACCGTGGGGACTGGCGGGGACGCGGTCGCTCTCGGCGGTGCTGCTCGCCATCCCCATCCTGCTCGCCAAGGCCTTCGGCGTAGGGGCCGTCTTCACGGTCATCGACAACAGTTTCTCCAAGCTGCGGCTGTTCAAGCTGACCGAGTTCATGGCGGCCGCCTTCCTGCTGGCGGTCCTGGCGGTGCTCGTGCTCTACCTCGGAGGAGGCTAGGTGGCCCTCTTGCTCGCGTCCGCCGCGCCGGCGGTGCCCTCCAGCTTCGTCGGGGGCTCGGAGGCGATCGCGCTCGTCGTCCTCCTCACGGAGTTCGCCATGCTGCGGGCGCCGCTCTCGCGCTCGCAGGTGCGCCTGTACGCCTTCCAGTCCCTCGCCGTCAGCGTGCTGGCGGTCTTCGTGGCCGCCACCCAGCACGTCGGGGAGCTGTACGCCCTGGCGGCCTTCTCCTTCGTGCTGAAGGTGGTGCTCGTCCCCGGCATCGTGCTCCGCCTCCTGCGAGACGCCCGGGTGGACCTCGTGGCGAGCCACCGGCTCGGGGTGGCGAGCATGGTGCTCATCGCCATCGCCGTCTCGGTCTTCGGCTTCTTCGTCGTCGGGAGCCTCCCTGTCCACTCCCGCTCGCTGCCGACCTCCGCCCTCGGCATGGCGGCCGCCGTGATCCTCGTCTCGTTCCTTCTCGTGATCCTGCGGGCCGACGTCGTCTCGCAGGCAGTCGGCTTCTTCTCCCTCGAGAACGGCGTCTCGGTGGCGAGCCTCGTCGTGGCCTCGGGCCTCCCGCTCATCGTGGAGGTGGCCTTCCTGTTCGACCTGCTCGTCGCCGTCGTCGTCTTCGGCGTGCTCATGCGGGTCCACCACGGCAGGACCCAGACGCTCTCGACCGACGTCCTCGACCGGCTGAGAGGCTGAACATGGGCTGGGACCTCGTCGTGATCCTCGTCGTGCCGGCGGCTGCCGGACTCGCCTGCTGGTTCGCCCCGGTCCGGCTCGGGCGAGCGCTCAGCCTGGCGAGCGGGGTGGCCACCTTCGTGCTCGCCCTCCTCCTCGTCGCCGCCCCGACGACGACGGCGCTCGGCGGGTGGCTGCGGGTCGACGCCCTCTCGGTGGTCTTCCTCGTGGCGGTCGCCTTCTTGTACGCCGCCACCGCCGTCTTCTCGCTCGGCTACGTGCGCCCGAGCGGCGACCTCGACACCGTCGCCCGCTACAGCCGCCGGTTCTTCGCCGGCCTCAACCTGTTCGCCTGGTCGATGGCGATGGCCCCGCTCGTGAACGGCCTCGCCCTCTTGTGGGTGGCGATCGAGGTGACGACGGTCATCTCGGCCCTCCTCGTCGCCATCGACGACACCGACGGGGCCACCGAGGCGGCCTGGAAGTACGTCCTCATCGCCTCCATGGGCCTCGGGATCGCGCTCCTCGCCACCGTCGTCATGTACTACGCCGGCACCTCGGTCCTCGGCAGCAGCTACGAGCTGTTCTACCCGACCCTGCTCGCCTCGGCCGGTCACTTCCCGAGCGAGGTCGTCCGGCTGTCGTTCGTGCTGGCGGTGCTCGGCTTCGGCACGAAGATGGGCCTCGTCCCGGTGCACACCTGGCTGCCGGACGCCCACTCGGAGGCCCCGACGCCGATCTCGGCGCTGCTGTCCGGGGCGCTCTTGGCGGTGAGCTTCTACGCCATCCTGCGCTTCTACCAGATCACCGCCCGGGCGGTCGGGCCGACGTTTCCCCGCGAGGTCCTCCTCGCCTTCGGGCTGGCGTCGCTGCTGCTGGCGGCCCTGTATCTCGCGGCCCAGCGGGACCTGAAGCGGCTCTTCGCCTACTCGAGCGTCGAACACATGGGCGTGCTCGCCATCGGGATGAGCTTCGCCGCCCCGGTTGCGGTGGTCGGCGTCCTCCTGCACGTCCTCGCCCACGCGGCGGCCAAGGGCACGGCCTTCTTCGGCGCCGGGAGCGTCGTGCGCCGGTTCGGGACGAAGGACATGAGGAGGATCCGGGGAGGGATCGGCTCGCTTCCCTGGAGCGGCCCCATGCTCGTGCTGGCGGTGCTCGGCCTGTGCGCCATGCCGCCCTTCGGGATCTTCCGGAGCGAGTTCCTCATCGTCTCCGGCGGCCTTCGCGACCCCCACGACGCCGTCGTGGCCGTCCTGCTCGCCCTCGTCCTGCTCGCCACCTTGGGCCTCACGTGGTTCTCCTCGGAGACCATGCTCTCGGCCTCCCCCGACGAGGCGGTCCGCGGCGAGACGAGCTACTGGATCGTCGGGGCCATGGTGATGGGCCTCGCCGCCCTTGCCCTCCTCGGCATCCACCCGCCCGGGCAGCTGTCCGACCTCCTCACGAGGGCGGCCCACGAGCTCGGGAGCGGCTCGTGACGACGCTCGGGTCCTCCTTCCGGGTCGAGCCGGCGCGCCTCGCCGGGACGGTCGCCGACCGGATCGGGCACGGCGCCCGCTTCGCCGGCCTCGTGGCCTCGGCCCGCCGCGACGGCTCGACCGTGCTGCGCGTGGTGCTCGCGACGCGGCGCCGCCTCGAGGTGATCGAGGCGGAGCTGGCGCCCGGGGCGAAGGGCTACCCGGCCCTCACGCCGCTCGTTCCGGCCGCCTCCTGGTACGAGCGGGAGCTGCACGACCTGTTCGGGCTCGAGCCGGAGGGGCCGCTCCGCCTCGACCCCCTCGTGTTGCCCCTCCGGGAGGGGGCCGGGCCGCCCCGGCCGGGCTCGCCGGAAGCCTGCGGCCGGGTGGAGCTCGACACCTCGCCGCTCGGCGGGCATGTGAGCGGCGAGGGCGTCTTCACGATCCCCTACGGCCCGGTGCGCTCGGGGGTGTTCGAGAGCGTGGAGTACCTCGTCGAGACGACCGGCGAGGAGATCCCGCACCTGCGCACCCGGGTGTACCACAAGCACCGCGGCCTCGAGCGGCGCTTCGGGGAGCTCGGGGTCGACGACGCCGTCCTTCTCGCCGAACGGGTCGAGGGCACGAGCTCGGTGGCCCACGCCTGGGCCTTCGCCCAGGCGGTCGAGACGCTGGCCGGGGTCGAGGTGCCGAGGGCCGCCCAGCTGGTCCGTGTCGTCCACGCCGAGCTCGAGCGCGTCGCCGTCCACCTCGACTCCGCCATCCGCCACAGCGAGGGCGCCGGGCAGGCCGTGGCCTATGCCCGCCTCAGCCGGCACAAGGAGGAGGTGCTCCGGCTGCGGGCGCGGCTGTGCGGCCACCGCTTCGGCCGCGGCGTGGTGGTGCCCGGCGGGGTGACGGCCGGGCCCCTCCTCGGCCCGGAGGACGCCCTCGAGCGGGCCGGCGGCCTGGAGGCGGCGATCACCTCCGACCTGGCGGCGCTCGGGCGGACGCCGTCGTTCCTCGACCGGCTGCGGCGGACCGGACGGATCCCGCCCGACCTCGCCGGCCTGCGCGGCGCCCTCGGACCGGTCGGCCGGGGCTCGGGACGCCTGGACGACGTCCGGGCGGACCGTCCCTACGGGGCCTACCGGCACCTCGGCTTCGAGCCGGCCGTCGGCTTCGAGGAGGGCGACGCCCTCTCGCGCCACCAGGTCCGGGTGGTGGAGATACGCCAGGCCTTCCACCTCGTCCGCCAGGGCCTCGACGAGCTCTCCAGGGCGGGGGCGGGGCCCTGGCGCCTGCCGGTCGGGGCGGTGAGCGGCCTCGCCCTCGCCTCGGTGGAGGCGCCCCAGGGCGAGCTGCTCTACCTCGTCGAGGCCGAGGCGGGGCGCCTCGCCAGGGTGAAGCCGCGGTGCGCCTCCTTCCACAACCTGGCGCTGTTCTCCGAGGCCTTCGGGGGCGACATCTTCACCGACTTCGTCTTCATCGAGGCGAGCTTCGGCCTGTCCGTGGCGGGGGTGTCCGGCTGATGGCCTGGATCTGGCGCGGGCTGCGAGACGGCGTCGTGACGACCCGCTATCCCCGCCGGCCCGACGGCTACGGCCCCGGGTTCCGCGGGGCCGTCGACGTCGTCGCACCCGGCGAGGCGGGTGCCTCCGCGCCGGAGGTCGAGGCCCTCTGCCCGACCGGGGCGATCACGGCCACCGCGCGGGCGAGCGTCCGGGTCGACCGGGGCCGGTGCATCCTCTGTGGCCGATGCGTCGAGCGGCGCCCCGAGCTGTTCTCGTTCTCGTCCTCGGCCGAGGTCGCCTCCCTCTCGCCGGCGGCGCTCGTCGTCCCGGCCGGGGACGAGGACCGCCTCCTTCTCGAGGCACTGCGCGCCGACCTCGACCGGCGTGTGCGGGTCCTCCGCCGTTCGATCCACATCCGCCACGTCGACGCCGGATCCGACGGGTCCGAGGAGTGGGAGGTGGCCGCCCTCCAGAACCCGGTCTACGACGTCCAGCGGCTCGGGATCTACTTCACGGCCTCGCCGCGGCACGCCGACGTCCTCCTCGTCACCGGAGCCGGCACGGCGGGGATGGCCGGCCCGTTGCGGACCACCTACGAGGCGATGCCCGGGCCGAAGGTCGTGATCGCGGCGGGCACCGACGCCGTGAGCGGCGGCCTCGTCGGCGGCGGGTACACGACCGGACCGGGGGTCGGCTCGATCGTCCCGGTCGACGTCGTCGTGCCCGGCTCGCCGCCGAGCCCGTTCAGCCTGCTGCACGGCATCCTGCTCGGCGTCGGTCTGCTGACCCGGGAGGGGGCGCCGTGACGGCGCCACTCTTCCTCGCCGCCCTCGTCGTGTTGGCGCTCGGCGCGGCGCTCGACCTCGTCGTCGGCGCCGGGCGGCGGTGGGCCCGGCTCGGGCCCTACCTCGCCGCCGTCGTGGGCTCGGGCGCCCTCACCGCCGCCGGCGTGCGGATGGTGCTGCGGCCCCCCGCCGTCGTCCGCCTCGGCTCGAGCCTCGGAGTCGGCGAGAGCCTGCTCCGCTTCGACGCCTTGTCCGGCATGTTCCTCACCCTCGTCGGGGCCCTCGCCCTCGTGGTCTCGGCCACGCTCGTCAGCTGGGTGGACCGCCCCGGGCGGGTCGCCGGGCACGGCACCGGGGCGGGCTACCTGCTCATGCTCGGGGCGGTGGCCGTCGTCCTCGTGGCCGGCGACGCCTTCACCTTCCTGTTCGCCTGGGAGGCGCTCACCGTCTCGTTCTACGTCCTCGCCGGCGTCCGGCGGGAGGCGCGCTCGGGGCCGCGGGCGAGCTGGCTCACCCTCGGGATCGGCAAGCTCGGCGGCGCGGCGCTCCTGTTCGGCCTGCTGCTCGTCGCCGCCACGGCCCACAGCCTGGTCTTCGCCACCTGGTCGCACGTGCCGGGCGGTGCGGCACGCGACGCCGCCTTCGCCCTCCTCGTCGTCGGCTTCGGGGCCAAGGCCGGTCTCGTCCCGCTGCAGGCGTGGCTGCCGGTCGGCTACCCGGCCGCCCCGGGACCGGTCAGGGCCGCCATGGCGGGGGTGGCGGTCAACGTCGCCTTCTACGGCCTCTGGCGCTTCCTCGGCGTGCTCGGCCGGCCGCCGATCTGGCTGGCCGCCGCCGTGCTCGTCCTCGGTGCCGTCACCGGTCTGCTCGGGATCGCCTTCGCCGCCGTCCAGTCGGGGCTGAACCGGGTTGTCGCCTACTCGAGCATCGAGAACGCCGGGCTCATCCTCGTCGGCTACGGGGTCGCGCTCGCCGGGGCCGCCACCCACCACGTCGGCGTCGTCGGGGTGGGCCTCGTCGCCGCCAGCCTGCAGATCCTCGCCCACTCGGTGGCCAAGTGCTCGCTCTTCTCCTCCTCGGCCTTCTTCGAGTCGGACTTCGGCACCGACGAGCTCGAGTCGCTCCGGGGCCTTGGCCGTCGCCAGCGGTGGAGCGCCACCACGTTCGGGATCGGCTCGATGACCCTCGCCGGGTTGCCGCCGACCATCGGCTTCGTCTCGGAGTGGTTCATCCTGGAGGCGCTATTGCAGGAGTTCCGGGTCCACGTGCTCGTCCTCCGCCTGTCGATGGCCTTCGCCGGGGCCCTCGTGGCGCTCACCGTCGGCGTGGCGTTGCTGTGCTTCGTCCGTCTCGTCGGCCTCCTCGTGCTCGGCCGGCCGTCCCGGCGCGAGGTGGCGCCGGTGGCGCTCGACGGGGGAGTCGCCGGGCGCGCCGGGCTGTTCGTGCTGGCGCTCTCGTGCCTCGGCCTGTCGGCGGCGGCGCCGTGGGTACTCCGCTTCATCTCCGACGGGCTCGCCCCGGTCGTGCCGCAGGCCACGACCGCCGGTGCGCTGAAGAGCCCGTGGGTGCTCCAGCCGGTCTTCGCCAACTTCTCGATCCTGTCGCCCTCGTGGCTCTTCGTCACCCTGCCGGTCGGCGTCGTCGCCGTGGCCCTGCTGGCCCTGGCGCTGTCGGGCGGCGGGCTGTGGCGGATCCGCCGGGTGCCGGCCTGGCGGTCGGCCTCGCCGGCGGTGTCCCCGCCCGACAGCTACAGCCCCTTCGGCTTCGCCAACGCCCTCCGCCACGTCCTCGCCAACGTCCTCGGCTCGAAGCGGTCGCTCGTGAGGACGCCGGCGGCGGGCGAGCACGAGGGCGCCGAGGGCGACCGCGGGCACGTCGAGGTGCGGACCGACGTCGTCGAACCGGTGGAGGCCTACCTCTACCGGCCGGCACGGGCGGCGTGGCTGCGACTGGCCCGCATCGCCACCCGCCTCCAGTCGGGCCGCCTCGACGCCTACGTCGGCTACATGCTGGTGGCGCTCCTCGTCCTCCTTGCCATCGTGGCCGGGATGTCCTAACAGTGGTGAGGCCGGAAGGCGCCCCGAGCGAAGGGAGGAAGCGGTGCTGAGGCGGGTCCTCGTCGGCTTCGACGGCTCACGCGACGCGCTCGAGGCGCTCCGGGTGGGAGCGGCCCTCGCGGCCGACGCCGGCGGCGAGCTGGCGGTCGCGCTCGTCGTCTCGGCCAGCCACGGCGAGACCGACGAGGACCGGGAGGCCGCCTTCCGCTCGGACTCCGAGCCGCTCCGGGCCGCCGCTGAGCGTGCGCTGGAGACGGCGGTGTCCCCCGCGCTCGAGCGCTCGGTGTCGGTCCTCGTCGGCGACCATCCGGCAACCGCCCTCTCCTCGTATGCCGAGAGGCGGGGCTTCGACGTCCTCGTCGTCGGCCGCCACGGCCGGGAACGGGCGGGGCACGCCGGCCTCGGGCGCGTCGCCCGGGAGCTGGCCGACAAGGCGCGCTGTCCCCTGCTGCTCGTCGGCGACGGCCACCTCGACGGCGAGTGAGGAGGCGGGCCGGGCCGCCGGCATCCCGGGGGGCGCCGGCGTGCTGATCGTCGTCGACGGAGCCGTTGACCTTCCCGAGGACCTCGAGACGAGCGGACGGGCCCGGGTCGTGCCCGGCGGCCTCTTCGACGGCGCCGGGCCCTTCGACGGCGACCGGGGCCGCCTCTGGGAGAGCCTGCGGCAGGGAGCCTTCCCCTCGAGCAGGCCGCCGACGGTGAACGCGCTCCTCGAGGCGTACCGCCACGACGGTCTCGTGCTCGGACTGCACGTCTCCGCCGAGCTGAGCGCGACGGTGAGCCGTGCCCGCGAGGCGGCGGTGCGCGCCGGTCCGGGCGTGGTCGTCGTGGACACCCGCTCGCTCAGCGTCGGCGCCGGTCTCGTGGCCGCCGCCGTCGACCGGGCCGCCCGGGATCCCGGCTCGAGCGAGTCGGTCGTCGAGCGGGCGAGGTCGCTCCCCGAGCGGGTTCACACCTTCGTGCTCGTCCAGGACGCCGCCGCCCTGCGCCGCAGCGGCCGGGCGGGGCTGCTCCCCTCCGGTGGCCCCGTCCGCGACCGCCCCGTCGTGCTGGCGGTCCGCGGCAGGGCGGTGGTGCTCGACCAGCCGAGAGACCGGCACCGAGCCGTCCGCCGTCTCGTCGAGCACGTCCGCAACCACGCGGAGGCGGAGGGCTCGCGCTGGGCGCTCGGCCACGGCGACGCCGGCGACCTCGACCTGCTCGCCGGCCAGCTCAGCGCCTCCTTCGGCCGCCCTCCGGACTTCGTCAGCCTGATCGACCCGACGGTCGGCGTCCACGTCGGCGCCGAGGCGATCGTGGTGGGCGTGCTGGCCGAGCCGGCCGAGGGCTAGCGCGAGTTTCCGGGATAGCTGACGTGGCGAAGGCGCTCTCCCTGGTCAACGGCTGAATCGCGAACCCGGTCGCGTATTACCTAACTTCGCTCAGCTCCTGGGTGCATAGGCCGCAAGTCCGAACAGCTCGTAGAGCTGGGTCTGGGTCTGGTCCATCTCGGTGAGCATGCGACGCGCTCGCGGCCGGCCACCTGCAGATGGGTAGAGCAGGACCGTCTCCTCGATGCCGGCCAGGCTCTCGAGCAGCGCCCGCACACTCAGGTGGAGCCCGGTCCGGTCGGCTTCGCGCACCATGAGCCGGGCGACGGTGAGGGCGAGGGTGCAGTAGAAGACGTGGACGCGGATCTTCTGCTCGGTCCAGTGGAACATCGGCGAGAACGAGACGACGCTCGGGTCCTTCATCTGACGGAAGTCCGCCTCGACCATCCACTGCGAACGGTAGGCGGCGACGACCTCGGCGATGCTCCAGTCCTCGTGGTCGGTGAACAGGATCCGCTTGCCGAAGAGCTCGGCCTCGAGCTCGGCGCGCCACGCCGGGTCTTCCTCGATCACGAGGGAGAGCGTGCCGGGAGCCTCACCGACGAGCGCCGTGCGCAGACACCGCCGCACCCAGCGCGCCTTGGTCGCGTCGGCGATCTCGGCCTCGACGTCGGAGCGGCTACGCCGCCCCCGACCCCCCTCGAGCACGCGCCGGAGCTCGTGAAGGCGCCGGCGGGCCTTTGCCATCGTCTGGTCGAAGCCCCGGGACTGGCTCGCGTGGAGCTCGTCGGAGTGGGTGACGACGACCCGGCGCACAGCTCCGAGCGCCTCGGCGCGATCCTCGAATGCACTGAGGCCCGCGAAGGCCAGGGAGTCGACCGGGCGATAACGCCGAGAGGGGACGGCGAGGAGGTGAGGGTGGTCCGAGGGTCGCAGCGAGCCGACGAAGTGCATGCCCGTGGCCTCGATGACCGCCTGGTTCGCCCTCGAGTCCTGCCCGGCGTCGTAGACCAAGGTGAGCTCGCCGAGCTCGCCGAGGCGGGAAAAGCGCCGGGCGAGGGTCTCGACCACGGTGGCGAACTGGGTGACGTCGGGACGGTCGCCCGCATAGGCGTGGCTGAGGAGTGGGACCCCGCCGTCGCGCGCCGCCACGAGGCCGAGGCCGACGAGACGCAGATCGTTGCGCTTCTGCTTCGCGTGGCCACGCCTGGCGATCGGGGCGCGGGGGTTCGCCGAGTCGATGTAGGTGGCGAAGTTCGTCATGTCGAGCACGAGACCGGAGGTCGTGATGCCGAAGGTCTCGACCGCTCGGGCCGTGATGGCGTCCTCGATGGCGGTGAGCTGGTCGACGGCGATCTCGTCCATCGCGTCCCAGAACCTGCGGTGGTCGAGCGCCGGGCTTGCCATCTTCACCAACCGGTCTCCGGCCGTCGTCGCCCACCACTGCTGGAAGGCGAGCTTCGAGCACGGGGCGACGACCCGATTGAGCGCCGCGAGGGCGAGGTAGGTCCCGACCGACCCCGAGGCGTCGGCCCGCCTCGGCCCGATCACCTCGTCGACGATCGAGCGGACTGCCAGCCGTTCGAGCACCGACCACGTCGCCGCCAGGTCGCCGAAAGCGAGGTGGCGGGTGCGCTCGGGGACCATCTCGGCACCGTCCATCGCCGCCTCGATGTCGGTGGCTTTGCCGAGGTAGCGCTCGGAGACCATCTTCGGCTTGCCCCCGACGCGGGCCATCTCGCGCAGGTAGTAGTAGGTCTGCCCGTTCACCTTCTTCGAGATGATCGACGCCATGTTTAGGTCATACACCACGGCGCGGCGAATCGCGAGCACCTGAACAGGACAAACGCGCTGGTCACGCGCGTATTTGAAAGAGTTCTCCCCCGGCCCGACTCACCCGCCCCAGAGGAGAGCCAGGAAACTCGCGCTAGGGCGCTGTTGAACAACGGTCTT
>JAKACF010000039.1 GCA_021821585.1 Actinomycetes bacterium | reverse complement strand
AAGGTGAAGGAGCTCGGAGGAGCCGTCCTCCAAGGCCCCGACCACACCCCGTACGGGGTGCTCGTGCTCTGCGCCGATCAGGCGGGCGCGCAGTTCAAGCTGCGGGCGGTCACCTGACCGAGGGGCGGACCCGGTCACCCGTCTGACGGGCGTGGCACGAGTGCGGGATCCGGCAAAGCATCCCGGTGCGGCGCGGGCTCGACCGCCCGGTCGGCTGCCGGCGCAGCGCTTGAGGAGCCCCGCTGCACCGGCTCGCCCACGCCGAGCTCGTCCACCGGCACGATGAGGCCGCTCGGCGGCGGAGCACGCCCGCCGTCGAGCTCCCGGGACGCGCCCGTCTCTCGAGGAGGACGTCGTCGGCGAAGATCGAGGCGGGCGCTGCCGGCGTACCCTCCAAGCCTGCAGCTCGCGGGACGCTCCCGGCGGCCGCAGGCCGGTGGGGCCGTCGAGGCCCAGTCCGTGCCGCCTGCACGATCGGGTGAGCCGGCACACCTCCACCGACACCCCACCGGCAGCGCGGCGCGGCTCCAGATGTCGTTTGTCCCGGCAGCCGCAGCGGTATCGCGTAGGGAAGGAGGGAACCATGGCTGAAGGAAGTCCACGCATCGTCGGCGCGCCCGCCGAGGGAACCGGGGAACCTGTCGCCGACCTCGTGCGCCGCCTCGCCGAGCAGACGGCCGACCTCTCCCGCCAGGAGGTGCGTCTCGCCCAGCTCGAGCTCCGCCAGAAGGGCAGGGCGGCAGGGCTCGGCGCCGGGATGTTCGGTGCCGCCGGCGTGCTCGGGGTCCTCGGGCTGGCCGCCGCGCTCTCGGCAGCGGGTGCCGCCATCGCCCTCGCCGTCCCGGTGTGGGGGGCGGCGCTCGCCGTCGCCGGCCTTGTGCTCGTCCCCGCCGGCGGCATGGCGCTCGTGGGCCGGCGGAGCCTCTCGCATGCCACGCCGCCGGCGCCGGTCGCCACCGAGGAGAGCGTCCGGGAGGACGTGGCCACCATCAAGGAGCGCGCACGACGATGACGGACCCAGTTACCGCCCGTTCCGGCGAGCAGCCGGAGACAGTGGAGGAAGCCCGCGCCCAGATCGACCTGACACGTGAGCAGCTCGGCGAGACCGTCCAGGCGCTCGCCGAGAAGGCGGACGTGAAGGCCCAGCTGCGCAGGAAGGTCGACGAGACGAGGGCGCGCGTCGCCGAGAAGGCGTCCTCGCTGCAGAGCTCGATCGCCGAGGGCTCGCCGAAGGGGACCGATCCGACGGCGACGTGGAAGCAGACGGTCGACAAACTCGCCGCTGCCACCCGGTCGAACCCGCCGGCCGCCCTCGCGGGCGCCCTCTGCGTCGGGTTGCTGCTCGGCCGGCTCACGAAGCGGAAGAGGGCGTGATCAAGCTCCTCTACAAGCCGCTCGGGATCGTGACGGGAGTCCTCGGGGGACTCGCGGCCGGAGCGATCTTCAAAGGCATATGGCGCCTGCTCGCCCACGAGGAGGAGCCGCCCGAGGCCACGCGGGCGGACCGCTCCTGGGCCGAGGTCCTCGTCGCCGCCGCCCTCGAGGGAGCCGTCTACGCCCTCGTCAAGGCGGCGCTCGAGCGGGCCGGCGCCGTCGGCTTCGAGAAGGCCACGGGTACCTGGCCGGGCGAGACCGAGGGTTCCTGACCGAGGTCGCGGAGGCCGGCGAGTCAGGGCGCCTCGAACTCGCAGGGCGGCGGGACTCCACGCGACAGCGCACGGCAGACGACGGTCCGGACCGGGACCGCCCCGGTGGGTGTCCGGGCCTCAGGAATTCTGCAGTGAGAAGTGGATGAGGGTGATCGAGTGGGCGGGGAAGGTCATCTCGAGCAACCCGCGCAGGTCCTGCTCGTACCAGGTGGTGGTGGTGACCCGGTTCGGCTGGGCCGAGGTGTTGTAACTGAGGGCGCTCTGCCCGTCGAGCAGCTCGCCGGTCACGATGGGCCCGACCGGCAGCCCCTTCAGCGAGACGCTCGAGGTGACCGAGACCGACGGGTTGCGGTTGACGACGAGGGCGTAGGCCGAACCGCCCGCCTCCGCCGCCGTCACGCTCAGGTCGCCCGTGCTGAGGGCGTTCGAGCTCGCGAGCACGGGGTTGCCGGCCACCGTCGCCGCGATCTCCGTGGCGCCCGCGAACGGGGCGAAGAGCTCGAGGTAGCTCCCGGTCGGTTCCACCACGGTCTCGGGCCCGGGGGTCACGACGGCCCCGGTCGTGGCGAAGGGCGCGGCACCGGGCAGCATGCCTCCGACGGCGTTCGGTGGCGGCAGCTCCGCCGACAAGAGTTGCCGGTCGGCCACGGGAAGGCCGAGCTCGATCCAGTTCTGGAGCTGGCTCGCGTTGACGAGGGCCTCGTCGAGGGAGTCGAGGAAGTAGGGGTACTGCTTCGGGTCCGGGCCGGCACTGAGGCCCGTCCCGTACTCGGTGACCACGACGGGGACCTGCCGTCCGCTGGCCTGGAAGAGCTGCTGTTGCAGCGACGAGACCGACGCCTCCTCGTGGGCGGGGACGAGCATGACGCGCGCCTCGTAGTCCGCGATGGTCGCGGTCTTCAGCGGGTAGACGTACAGGTGGTCCTGCAGGCAGTCGTAGGGCACCGAGGACCCCATCGCGTCGATGAACGCCGTCGTCGGGTCGGCCGCGCAGACCTTTATGTCCGGGTTGGCCCGCTTCATCGCGCGGTAGAAGCCCACGAACCCGGCGTGCGGGCCGGAGACGTAGGTGGCAGTCAGGACGGCGCCCTTTTGGGGGACCGCTCCGTGCACCCCGTTGCCGAAGGTTGCCTCGCCGGTCGAGTGGTTGAACACGAAGACCCGCGCCCGCGGCCCGGCGGTGGCGAGCGACGAGACCTGCCTCCAGGGGTGCCCACCGACGAAGACGGAGATCGACTGGGGCACGACCGGCGGCTCGGCGACGTAGAAGTGCTGCCCCCGCCTCCCCGTCGAGACCGCCGCCGCCTTCGTCCGGTTGGCGTAGCGGACGAGGCGTTGGCCGGTGAACAGGGTGGAGCCGCCGTAGATGTACTCACAGGTGGCCACCGTCTTGCAGGCCCCCGGCGGTCCGCCGACCTGCACGGGCTGGCCGAGGCGCCATCCGCCGCGGGCGTACTCCTCGTTGCCGACCTCGAACCAGGGCACGTCGTAGGGCGAGCGGTGGCCGTAGCTGACCCGGAGGTCGGCGAAGTAGCTCGACCCCGGCTGGCCGGTCAGGTACTTGACGAGGTCGGCGGCCTGCGTCGCGGTACCGGTGTCGAAGTTGACCGTGACGACTCCGAGGGCCCCCGTTCGGCCGAGCAGCGCCCCGAACTCGTCCGGCCCGACTCCCGAGCCGCTCGGACCCGAGTGCGGGCCGATGGCGTTCGGGGTGCGGTGCGACTGAGGCCCGATGGCGCGCTGCCACTGGTAGGTCTGCGCAGCCGCCCCACCGGGGAACCGGAGCGAGCCGATGTAGACGTCCGAGTTGAGCTGCTGCAGGAAGGAGGAGTAGAAGCTCGAGGTCGTCGGGTCGAAGCTCCCCATCCCGTTGTCGAGAGCGAGGTAGTCGCTGCCGAGCACGGCACGGCTCACCGTGCCGAGGGGCTGGCGGCCGTCGATCACGATCGAGGTCGACGAGCTCGAGCCCGCCAGGTCGTGGTGCGAAGACGAGCCGACGGGGGTCGCCCGCCGGCCGGCGTGCGCCGCCAGGGCCGACGTCGAGGTGATCGCCAGGGCGCCGAGGAGCAGGGATGCAGCGGTGAGTGCTGCGCGCCGATGGCCGAACTGCTGTGGTGAATCCCCCATTGCCCTCTTTGAGCGATCCTACACGGCGCCTGGGCGGCCCCGGTGCTCGCCCCCCTCCACGGTCTCCCGCACCGCCCGCCGCAGAGGCGGCGCGGCCCCGACGGCCAGCACGAGGGCCAGCGCGCCGGCCGCCGTGGTCCAGGCGAGCCCGATGCTGTCCGCGACCGGGCCCTGGACCAGGGCACCGATCGGGTAGGCGACGCCGAGCGCCATGAGGTAGAGGGCGAGGACCCTCCCGCGGTAGGCGTGCGGGGCGCGCAGCTGGACGACCGTCTGGAGTCCCGACAGCACGCCGAGGTAGACGAGCCCGACCAGGAACAAGGCGACGACCGCGACCGGCAGGGTGGCGGACAGCCCGTAGACGACGAGCAGAGGCGGCAGCAGGCCCAGACTGGCGGCGAGCACCCGCCCCCGTCCGAAGTGGGCGGCGAGGTAGGGGATGAGCAGAGCGCCCGTCACGGCGCCCACCCCCTGGGCGGTGGTGAGCACGGCGGTGCCGGTGGCGACGGCCCGGCCGCCACCGTGGGCGAGGTGGTCGGCCATCGCGGGCACGAGCGCGATGAACGGCGAGGCGAAGAGGCCGACGGTGGCGATGAGCAGGATCGCCCCCTTGCAGGCCGGCTCGCCCCGGGCGGTCCTCGCCCCGAGCCTCACCGAGCGCCAGATGGAGAGCCGCTCGCCCGTCGGCGGCGGGGCGAGGCGGACGAAGCCCAGAGCCAGGACCACCGCGAGGAACGAGACGGCGTTGGCCTCGAAGGCGACGGGATAGCCGAAGAGCGCCACCGCCGCCCCGGCGAGTGCCGGCCCGATGACGCGGCCCAGGTTGAACTGGGCGGAGTTGAGCGAGACGGCCGCCAGGAAGTCGCCGCGCGGGACGAGATCCGGGAGGATCGCCTGCTGGAACGGGCTGATGAGCGCGCTCACGCAGCCCTGGACGAGCACGAGCAGGCTGAGGGCTCCCGGAGAGTCGTCCCGGCCCGCCACGAGGACGGCGATCGCGAGGGCGACCAGTGCCGCCACGAGGTTCCCGGCGACGAGCACGGGACGGCGCGCCAGCCGGTCCGCCAGCGCGCCGCCGACGGGTGAGAGCACACCGATCGGGAGGAAGGCGCTCGCCGCCACGACGACCGCCCACAGCGCCTGCCCTGTGTGGGCGACGACGAGCGCCCCGACGGCGACCGACTGCATCCACGAGCCGACGGTGGAGACGAGCCCTCCGGACCACAGCAGGGCGAACGAGCGGTGCCGGAACGGTCGCAGGGAGACGGCCAACCCGGCACGGTGGCCCGCCACCGCGGTCACGGGCGACGAGACGGCGGCCATCTCGTTCGGCATGTCAGAGGAGGTGTCCACGGTCGGACTGGCAGACTACGCGCTCGGCGGGCGGGCCCCGGCTCCCGGGCGGGCTCCCCGCCGCCTCTGCCTGCTGGCGGTCGGGCCCCCACCCGGCGGCCCACCGACTGGCCCACGAATCCCGCCGTCCACGACGGCGACGGCGAGCCGGTGCGTCAGTGATGGCGCAGGTGAAGACCCTCGGGCAGCCGGTGAGCCGCCTGCCCGGTCCGTGCCAGCAGCCCTACCGGGCAGCCCTCCGGGTGCACGCGGCCGGCGACGGTCGCGCCGACCCGCCCACAGTGGGGGCAGCGTCCGAAGTACTCCCCCAGGAGCCCTTCGAGGAGTCCGACGACGAGCACGAGCCCGGCCGCCAGCACGAGGAGGCTCCCGACCACCACCGCCACTACCACCACGGTCAACATCGGTCACCTCCTATGCGTACGTGTACGTATTATCAACGATAGCCCACCCGGTGTCCCGGGGGGACCCCGATCACGACGTACCGGGCCGAGCGAGCGAGGCGGCCGGTGCTCCGGCAGGTCGGGGTCCGGCGCCCTCTCAGGAACGGTCCTTCGCCCCTGGTCGCTCCCCGCATGCCGGAGCAGGGTGGAGCGAGGAGAGGACAGGAGCGGCCATGGGCGAGCGCCTCGGGAGCGTCGACGACGAGCAGATCCGGCGGCAGCCGCTCTTCGCCGCCGGGGCCGGACCGGCCCGCCGGCGCGTCGGCCGCCGGGCCGACCGGTTGGCGGCACGTGTCCGCAGCTGGCGCGACTGGGGCGCGACCGACGAGGAGCGTGCGACGGTGCTGCCCGGCGACGACCTCGTCCCCGCACCCGCCGCCAGCAGAACCCAGGCGGTCTCCATCGGTGCTCCTGCCGGGGCGGTCTGGCGGTGGCTCGTGCAGATCGGTCAGGACCGGGGCGGGATGTACAGCTACGACGCCCTCGAGAACCTGCTGGGCCTCCGCATCCACTCCTCGGACGAGGTCCGGCCCGAGTGGCAGCACCTCGCTCCAGGCGACCGTGTCCGGCTCGTCCCGGCGGGCTGGCTCGGGCTCAAAGACGGTCTCTCGCTCCCCGCCGTGATCGTGGACCCGCCGCGTTCGCTCGTGCTGCGCGAGGCGCCGCCGGAGATGCCGTGGAATGCCGTGTGGTCCTTCCACGTCTTCCCGGAGGGCACGGACCGGTGCCGGCTCCTCTCCCGCTCCCGGGCGGTGGACCCCGGAGGGCTCGCCCGGCTGGCCTCGGCCGCCATGGAACCGGTGACGCTCCTCATGACCCGCAAGATGCTGCTCGGCATCAAGGAGCGGGCCGAGCGGGAGCGTGCGACAGCAGCGAGATCGGCCGCCTGAGCGGCCAAAGGAGGTGACCGAGTGGACGCAGCGTATCCTGCCCGCCTCGAGGCACGGCTGGACGAACCAATCAACCGCTGGCTCTGGCTCGTGAAGTGGGCCCTGCTCATCCCCCACTTCCTCTGCCTGGTCGGCCTGTGGATCGCGACGAGCGTCCTCACGATCGTGGCCGGCTTCGCGATCCTGTTCACCGCCCGCTATCCACGCGCCATCTTCGACTTCAACGTCGGAGTGATGCGTTGGACCTGGCGGGTCGCCTTCTACGGGATCAGCGCCTTCGGTACCGACAAGTACCCGCCCTTCAGCCTCCGCCCCGACCCCGACTATCCCGCCGACTTCGACGTCGACTACCCCGAGCGGCTCTCGCGTGGACTCGTCCTCGTGAAGTGGTGGCTCCTCGCCATCCCCCACTACCTCGTCGTGGCGATCCTCGTCGGCGGCTGGGGGCTGAACGCGGATGGAGCCTGGCGGATCAGCGGAGGCGGCGGTGTGATCGCCCTCCTCGCACTCGCCGGCGCCGTCGTGATGGCGGTGACCGGACGGTACCCGGGCCAGCTCTTCGACGTCACGATCGGTCTCAACAGATGGTGCTACCGGGTCCTCGCCTATGTCGCCCTCATGCGGGACGAGTACCCGCCCTTCCGCTACGACGGCGGTGGCCACGACCCCGGCAGCCCACCGGTGGAGGGCGAGGAGCAGCTCGCTGCCTGAGCCCGCGCCCGTCCCAGGCGGCACCGGGTGACGCCGCGGCCGAGCCGGACGTGCGCCGGAGATCCCGCCGGGGAGTGGGTGCAGCGTCGGCGATCGGGCAAGAATTCCGCCGTGCGCGCGGACACGACTGCCCTCGGAGCGGGGGACCCGGGAGAGCGACCGGGCCGGCGATGACGAACGGCACCGAGCCGCCCGCGTCCGGGAGCACCGAGGCCGGGGTCCCGGCCCTCAGCCACCGGAGGATCCTCGTCGTCATCGGCGGCCTCCTGCTCGGCATGCTGCTGGCGGCGCTCGACCAGACGATCGTCGCGACGGCGCTGCCGACGATCGCAGGCGACCTCCACGACCTGCCGCACCTGTCCTGGGTCGTGACGGCCTACATCCTCGCCTCGACCGCCTCGACGCCGCTGTGGGGCAAGCTCGGCGACCAGTACGGGCGGAAGACCTTCTTCCAGGCCGCCATCGTCATCTTCCTCGTCGGCTCGGCGCTGTCCGGCCTGAGCAGGACGATGTTCGAGCTGATCGCCTTCCGGGCGCTCCAGGGGGTCGGCGGCGGCGGGCTCATGATCGGCGCCCAGGCGATCGTCGGCGACGTCGTCTCCCCGCGCCAGCGCGGTCGCTACCAGGGCCTGTTCGGCGCGGTGTTCGGCGTGACGAGCGTGCTCGGGCCCCTCATCGGCGGCTTCTTCGTGACCAACCTCTCGTGGCGATGGGTCTTCTACATCAACCTGCCGCTCGGAGCGGTCGCCCTCGTGGTCACCGCAGCCGTGCTCCCCGGCAACCTGGCCCGCGTCCGCCATGTGATCGACTACCTCGGCACGGCGCTCCTCGCCGGCGCCGCCACGAGCCTCGTGCTCCTCACCACTCTCGGGGGCACCACCTACCCCTGGGACTCGGCGCCGATCTTCCTGCTCGGGGCCTGTGGCGTGGTCCTGCTGGTGGCCTTCGTGGCGGTCGAGCGACGGGCCGCCGAACCGGTCCTCCCGCTGCGCCTCTTCTCCAACAGGATCTTCTCGACCACGAGCGGGATCGGCTTCATCGTCGGTTTCGCCATGTTCGGCGCCATCACCTATCTGCCCCAGTACATGCAGGTGGTGCGGGGGGCGAGTCCGACCGAGTCGGGCCTCCAGCTGCTCCCGCTCATGGCGGGCCTCCTGCTCACCTCGACGCTCTCGGGCCTGCTCATCACGAAGTGGGGCCGCTACAAGATCTTCCCTGTCGTCGGGACGGCGGTCATGACGCTCGGCATGTACCTGCTCTCACTCATGGACACGACCACCTCGACGGCGAAGAGCTCGCTGTCGATGTTCGTGCTCGGCGTCGGCATCGGCGGCGTGATGCAGGTGCTCGTCATCGCCGTCCAGAACGCCGTCGACTACGAGGACCTCGGCGTCGCGACGGCAGGCGCCACCTTCTTCCGCTCGATCGGCGGCTCGTTCGGCACGGCGGTGTTCGGCGCCATCTTCGCCAACACCCTGGCGGGCAACCTTCGCCACTACCTCGCGGGCGTGCCCCTTCCCCCCGGCTTCGACAGCGCGGCCGGGGCCAGCCCGGCGGTGCTCGACACGTTGCCTCCGGCCGTGCACGCCGGTTTCGTCGGGGCCTTCGCCGCCTCGCTGCAGACGGTGTTCCTCGTGGCCGTGCCCGTCTCGGCGGTCTCGTTCCTGCTCACCCTTCTGTTGAAGGAGGTCCCGCTCCGCCAGACGAGCCGGGCGCCGAGCCCGGCGGACACCCTCGCCCCCACCTCGGTGCCGGCCGAGCGCTCCTCGGTGGAGGAGATCGGCCGGGCGCTCAGCGTGCTCATGGGACGCGAGGCCCACAGCCGCGTCTACGGCCGCCTCTGCGAGCGGGCCGGGCTCAGCCTCGACGCCCGCTGCTGCTGGCTCCTCCTCCGCCTCGAGGACCACCCCGACGAGGATCTCCCCGGTCTCGCGTCCGAGCTGCGCCTGTCAGCGGGGGAGCTCGCCCCCATCCTCGACGGGCTGGTGGAAGAGGGCTACGTGGAGGGCGGTCCGGACGGCCACCGGGTGGCCCCGAGAACCGGGCCCCTCCGGCTGACGGGCGAGGGGCGCCGCTCGGCCGACGCCCTCATCGCCGCCCGGCGCGACGCCCTGTCCCAGCTCGTCGAGGAGTGGGCACCGGACGAGCACGCCGACCTCGCCGCGCTGCTGACCCGCCTCGCCCACGAGCTCACCGAGGAGCGCGCCCCGAACAGCTGAGGCACGGCGTGGCCCGTCGTGACCGGCGTGCGCTCCCGTGGCAGCCGACCCGGTGACGGTCGTGGGCGGCACCGGGCCTGCCGGCGCGGCCCGTTCTCCGACCCCGGGGGAATCGCCCGCTCAGGATGAGGCGGGCCGGTCCCCGGTGCCCGACACTGGACGTGTGTGCTGCACGCCCGCGAGCCGGGACCCGGACGCGCCACCCCGTGCCGGGGCCGGCGGATAGCTCCGCCCGGTCCCGCCGGGGAGCGAGATGAGCGAGGACGGCTCGGCCCGCCCGCGGGGGCTCCGCTGGGTCCTCCGCCAGCCGGTGAACGCCGTCGCCGACACCCTCGTCCCGGCCGTCATGGACGCCGTGGACCTCGACGAGGCGATCGAGCACGTCGACGTCAACCACGTCCTCGCCCGTCTCGACGTGAACGGCCTCGCCCGGCGCGTCGACCTCCAGGCGCTGCTCGAGTCGGTCGACCTGAACGCCGTCCTCGACGACGTCGACCTCTCCCGCGTCCTCGCACGGCTGGACCTGGACGCACTGCTTCGAGGGATCGACGTCGACCGGCTGCTCGACCGGATGGACGTGAACGGCCTGCTCGACCGCGTCGACGTCGACCGGCTGCTCGACCGCGTCGACGTCGACCGGCTGCTCGACCGGGTGGACGTGGACGGCCTGATCGACCGCGTCGACGTCGACCGGCTCGTGGCCCGCGCCGACCTCGACCGGCTGCTCGACCGGGTGGACCTGGGTCGCGTCACCGAACGCCTCGAGCTGTCGTCGGTGATCTCGAGGAGCACCGGGGGGCTGCTCTCCTCCCTCCTCGATGCCCTCCGGCGCCAGGTCGTCGGGCTCGACGTCCTCACGCTCCGGGGCATCGACCGCCTGCTCCGGCGCCGGGGGCGCCTGCCGGAGGGACCGGAGTCGCTCGTCCGGCCCGAGGTCGGCGGTGGCGTCAGCGGGCGCTATGTCGGGCCGATCAGCAGGTTGCTCGCCTTCGGCGCCGACGTCGCCATCGCCGGCGGCCTGTTCGCCCTCGGCGTGGCGGTTTCCTCCTGGGTCGCCACGCTCGTCACCGGCCACGGCTTCTCGAGGTCGTCCGGACTCGGGTGGACCCTCTTGCTGGTGGCCTGGGAGCTCGTGTACTTCTGGGCCAGCTGGTCGGTGGCGGGCCGCAGCGTCGGGATGGCGATCGTGGGACTGCGGATCGTGAGCGTCGACGGCTCGACGATCACCGCCCGCCAGGCCCTGGCGCGCATCGCCGCCTACCCCTTCAGCTTCGTCCTGATGCTCGGGTTCCTCGTCGCCCTCGTCCAGCGGGAGCGGCGCGCACTCCCCGACCTCGTGGCGCGCACCTGTGTCGTCTACGACTGGGGTGACCGCCCGGCAGAGATGCCCGGGCCGCTCACGCGCTGGCTCTCGACCCGCGGGGTGCTGGGCTCGTCGGGCTGAACGCCCGGCCCGCCCGGGAGGCGGCATCCGCCGGGCCACGGCTGCGAGGCGGCCTCACGAGGGGGACGGCGAAGCGACTCCCGCCTCGCCGGGAGCCCCGGCGCCCTCGTGGCGCGCCGGTCGGGTGAGGGCGGGCAGGAGGTAGCTGAAACCCGCCCAGACGGCGCCGACGAGCATCGTCGCCACGCCGAGGAACCGGACTCCCGAGGACCCCGCCGTGAGCAGGCCGCCGAGGCCCGCCAGCAGGATGCCGATCAGCCCCATCCAGGCGATGGCCTTGGAAGAGCGGCCCGAGCGCCGCGTGAGGACGACGAGCGCGGCCGCCGCCAGGGTGAGGAAGAAGCCGAGCACGCTGTGGGTGAGGTAGATGACCACCCCGCGGTCGGGGACGAAGCCCGCCGGCCGGTCGAAGGGCACGGCCAGCACGGCCATGATGCCGATCACGACCTCGGCTCCGACCCCGGCCGCGAGGCGCACGGCGAGCCGCCTCGTCGCCGGGTCGACGCCCCTTCGCACCTCCGAGCCGCTGTCCTCGGCCTCGAGGCGGGCCGCGTCCATCGAGGGGCGCCTCCCCTTGCGGGCACGCCAGGCGGCCTCGTCCTCGTGGACGAGCTGCCACCAGGCCCCGATGGCGAGCAGGGCGAAGATCGGCCACTCGACCGAGTAGACCCAGCTCAAGCGGTTCCCGGCGAGCGCTCTGGTCGCCTGCCACCAGCCGGCGACGAAGCAGCCCGAGGCGACGACGACCATCTCGAGGTGCAGCAGCAGCGCGCGGCGCGACAGCCAGCGGCGCCGCGCCGCCGAGGCGTGGCTCCGAAGCGACGGCCGCCCCCCGCTCGTCCAGGCGGCCTCGCCCTCGGGTGGGGCGAGGGCGCCGGTGGCCGCCACCCGCCTGCGCAGCTTCGCCTCGGCGACGAAGGCGCAGAAGGGCACCGTCCCGGCCAACAGGACGAGGACCATCTGCCACTTCGGGATCCCGAGCCGCAAGGTGAGGCGGAAGGCGACATAGAGGTAGACGACGTAGAGGACGCCGTGGAGCGTCCCGACGACGTTGGCGAGCTCGGGCTTGCCGGCGGCGAACTGGAGCGGGACGCCGGCGAAGACGAGGACGATGAGCAGGGTCGCCGTCGTGAAGGCCATCACCTGGTAGCGACGGAAGAGCGAGCCTGTCGCGGCCCGCGGGGGCCGGGAGGGGCGGCCGGGTCCCGCTCCTTCGCCCTCGGGGAGGGGGTGGTGCGCCCCGGCGGCCCGCGGGTCGGAACCGACGACGTCCGAGCTCACGCGGCAAGCCTACGACCGGCGGAGGCGGCGAGGCGGGCGACGGCTCCGCCGGCGGCGGCCGCGCCTGGTGCCCGAACGTCCGCGCAGACCCATATCGTGGAGCTACGCCGGCTGAGGCGCCCTTTCCCATGAACATCACCCACCTCGTCTCCAACTACGGCTACGGCGCCGTGTTCGTGCTCGTCGCCCTCGAGAGCCTCGGCATCCCGCTGCCCGGGGAGACGGCGCTCATCGCGGCGGGGATCGTCGCCGGCCACAGCCACCAGCTGTCGCCGTGGCTGATCTGGGGGATCGCGGCGGCTGCCGCCATCATCGGCGACAACATCGGGTTCCTCATCGGCGACAAGGGCGGGTACCGGCTGGTGCGCCGCTACGGCTCGAAGGTCCGGATCGACCAGGCCAAGTTGAAGGTCGGGCGGTACGCCTTCGACCGCCACGGCGTGAAGGTGGTCTTCTTCGGCCGCTTCGTCTCGGTGCTGCGCACCTACGCCGCCTTCCTCGCCGGGACCAACAAGATGCGCTGGCGGCGCTTCCTGCCTGCCAACGCGGCCGGCGGCATCATCTGGTCGGGCATCTACACCTGGGCCGCCTACGAGGCGGGGGACACGCTGCGCAGGGTGTCGGGCAGGATCGATCTCGTCCTCGCCGGCGTGGCGGTCGTCGTGATCGTCGCCATCGTCGTCGCCGTCCGCCGCAAGACCAAGCAGCTCGAAGCCGTGGCCGAAGAGGCCTACCCGGGCGACCTCGAACCGGTGTAGGGCCTAGGCGCCGGCTCGCAGCAGCATCGAGCGCAGGCGCCAGGTGGCGACGGCGAACAGGCCGGCGGCGAACAGGGCGAGCACCGCCAGCTCGCCCGAGATGGCGACGAGGCCGCCGTGGTCGGCGATGAGCGTGGTCCAGGCGTCGACCGCCCAGGCGTGTGGGGTGAGGTGTCCTGCCGCCCGCATGGCCGGCGAGACGATGGAGAGGGGCCACATGCACCCGCCGAGCATGGCGAAGGCGATGCCGACGACCGGCCCGATGGCGCTCGCCTGCTCGGGCGTGCGGAACAGCGTCCCCGACACCATGCCGGCCCCCGCTCCGACGAGGCACCAGAGGAGGACGAGCACCACCGCCCCGAGCGGGTCCCCCCAGGAGACCCCGAAGCCGAGACTGCCGACGAGCACGATGAGGGCCGACTGGCCGAGGGCGACGACGAGGTAGGTGACCGACTCGCCGAGGACGACCGTCCGCGGCCTCACCGGGGCGGCCAGCATGCGCTCGAACATGTGGAGCCGGCGGCTCTCGACGATCGTCGCTCCCCCGGCGACGGCGCTCAGGAACACGAACAGGACCAGCTCGGTCGGCGCGCTGTACTCGTAGCCCGCCGGCAGCGTCGCCTGGCTCGCCTTCACGACCCGGGAGACGAGCTCGACACGGGGGGTGCGCGCCTCGATGGCCTCCACCCGGCGGAGGTTCTCGGAAAAGCTCCCACCGAAGCCGGAGGCGAACTGGGCCGCCTGGACGCGGCCCGCGACCTCCTCGAGGACGGAGGTGACCCTGGTGGCGGCCGCCTGCTGGGTGCTGTTGGCGCGCTCTGCCACGATCCCGATCCGGGCCGTCCCGCCGGTCTGCTCGGCGGCGGCGAGCCCGCGGGGGACCACGACGCCGGCGCTCACGTCCGAGCGGGCGACGGCGGTCTCGAGCGAGGCGAGGTCGTGGTAGGTGACGACGCTGAGCCCTGGACTCTGCTCGATCGCCGCCACGAGGGCGCGGCTCGAGGGCGTCGCGTCCTTGTCGAGCACCCCGATCCGTGCGGAGCCGAAGCCGCGGGCGACGGCGCCGACGACGACGATGAGGACGACGGGGAGGACGATGAGGAAGAACAGGGCCGTCCGGTCGCGGAGGAGGCGCTGGCCCGAGGCCCGGGCGATGGCGAGGACGGTCACGCCCGCATCGCCCGTGTCGAGAGGACGAGGGCGAGGCCGCCGACGGCGAGGCTGAAGA
>JAKACF010000421.1 GCA_021821585.1 Actinomycetes bacterium | reverse complement strand
GCTGCCTCTTCGGGGGGGGCAACGTCGCAATCCGCCTGGGGCACAGCCTCCCGTCCGGCGTGTGGTTCGTCCGGGTCACGGGAACCGCGTCCGTCCCGCCCGTGGTGCTGGACGGATTCGGTTCCCTCTCCCTCGGGGCCGACCCGAGCTCGAGCATCGGCCGACTCCCGAAGGGAGTGCTCTCTGCGATCGGGCTCACTCTCCCGCCGGGTGGGCGCGTCTGCCTGAGCGCCGTCGAGGTCGGCCGACCCGCGGCGACCGGCCCGGCAGTCGGTAGCTGAGCCCGAGGAAGAACCAGCGGAGGTAGCCGGGCAGGAGGCGACGCGCGTCGAAGCGGCTCTCGCCAGCCGTCCGGTCGGTCCAGACCGTCGGCACCTCGGCCAGCGTGAGCCCCGCGCCATGGGCCTTCACGGTCAGCTCGAGCGCCACTTCGAAGCCTCGCTCGCTCTCGATCGTGATGGAGCGGAGGTAGGAGGTCCGGTAGAGCTTGAAGTTGTTCGTCGGATCGGTGAGGGAGAGCCCTCCCGCATAGTGCAGGATGAAGCCCGCCGTCCGAGAGGCGACCTGCTTTGCCCGCGGCCCGCCGAGCTGGCGTCCGCCGGGGGCGTAACGGCTGCCTGCCACCACGGCGGCGCCCGCCGCCGCGAGGCGGACCATCTCGTCGACGCGACTGTGCTCGTCCGAGCCGTCGGCCATGGTCACGAGCACGAGCGGAGCGTTCGCGGCATCGAAGCCGGTCCGCAGCGCGTTGAGCACGCCACGCCCGAGCTCGTTGCGGACGAGACGGAGGTTGGCGAGCTCCGGCTGGAGGCGACGGACGACGGGCAGGGTGTCGTCCTCGTCGAAGTCGTAGACGACGAGGACCTCGTGCGGCGTTGCGACCTGTGTCTCGACCGAGCGGAGGACCGCCTCTATGGAGGCTCCCTCGTTGTAGACCGGGATTACGACGCTCAGCCGGGGACCTCCCGCGGGGTCTGGTCCGTGTCCGGCGGAGCCCGCCGGGCCGGCTCCGGGCGATCGAGGAACCGAGGGTCCGACCGGGGGCGTGCCCTCGCTCAAAGCCGTCCGGCGGCGACCTCCGCCTGGATCCACGGGATGACCTCGTTCAGGGTCTCGTCGAGGGTCGTCGTCGCCTCGAAGCCGAGTACCCGCGCCGCCTTCGCCGTGTCCGGCACCCGCCGTGACACGTCGTGCGCGAAGGGCTCGTCGTGGACCACATGGAGTTCCTCGTTGCCGCGGACCTTGTGCCAGATGAGCTCGGCGAGCTCGAGCACGGTGGTGGAGGCTGCCGTCGAGAGGTTGAAGTCCTCGTTCTCGGCACTCGGCGACTCCATCGCGAGGCGGATGCCCCTCGCCAGGTCGCCGCCGTAGGTGTAGTGGCGCACCTGGGTACCGTCGCCGAGGATGTGGAGGGGGTCCTGCCCCTTGAGGACCTTGAGCACGAGGTCGGGCACGACGTGGCTCATTGCGAGCTTCACGTTCCCGGACTCGATCTCGACGTCGCCGAGGGCACGGCGCTCGCCGATGCCGACGCAGTTGAACGGCCGAAGGATCGTGTACGGGAGGCGATACTGCTGGGCTGCGCCCCGGGCGAAGTACTCGGAGGCAAGTTTTTGAAAGCCATAGGTCGAGAGCGGTGGCGGGCTCGTGAGTTCGGCGCCCTCGGGGGTCGGGAAGATCGTCGTGCTCTCGAAGACCATCGAGGACGAGAGCACCACGATGCGCGCGAGCGAGCCCCGTCGAAACGCCTCGATCGCGGCGTCGAAGGTGGACGCGAGGATGCGCTCGTTCTCGGCGAGCAGGTCGTAGGCGTAGCTGTGGAAGTAGCTGATGCCGCCGATCATCGCTGCGGCGGCCACGATCTGGTCGACGTCGGCTGCGAGCTCCTTCATGAGCGCCGGGTCTGTAGCGCTCCCCTCGACGAGGCGGTAGCGCGGATGCGAGTCGTAGGACCGCTCGACCTTTCCGTACTTGGAGAAGTTGTCGAGCCCGATCACCTCCCAGCCGGCCTCGAGCAGCTCCGGCACGAGGTACCCGCAGATGAACCCGGCGGCACCGGTGACGAGCGCCCGGCTCACAGGTGGATCTCCCCGTCGACGATCCCCCAGACGTCGAGCAGCCGGCGCTCGCCGACATCCAGCCCCCGATAGCGGGCGTGGGGGGCGCCGATCACGACGACCTCCGCATCCTCGAGGGCCTTGTCGAGAGGAACGAGCTCGGGATCGGGCACGTAGGGGTCGGTACAGGACACCAGGGCTCCGGCGAACCACAACAGCTTCTTCAACTTGTAGCTGAGCGAGGCTCGAACGTCGTCGGACTCGGCCTTGAACGCCATCCCGAGCAGCGCGACGCGCCGGCCGGCGAGCGGCTCGGAGCTCGCGAGGGAGCGAACCAGGAACTCGGGAAGACCCTCGTTCACGAGCATCGCTGCATGCCCCAGGACGAAGTGCTGCCCGTCGAACGCAGAGAGCTGCATGGTGTCCTTGAGCAGGCACGGGCCGGCGGCGAAGCCGGGTCCGGGCAGGTCGGCAGCTCGCGGATAGTCGTCCCGCATGGCCGCGAGCACGTGTCCGTAGTCCACGCCCGCCTCCGCCGCCATGATGAG
>JAKACF010000420.1 GCA_021821585.1 Actinomycetes bacterium | reverse complement strand
GAGCGCAGGCGGGTACAGCGTCGTCGGAGGAGGAGACAGCGTGGCGGCACTCGACCGCTTCGGCTTCGAGGACGGCGTCAGCCACGTGTCGACGGGAGGCGGTGCCTCCCTCGAGCTGCTCGAGCACGGAGATCTCCCGGGACTGGCGGCCCTCCGGCAGAGCACACGGGCGTGAGCGACCGGGAGCTGCTCGTGAGCGGCAACTGGAAGATGAACCAGACGCACTTCGAGGCGATCCAGTTCGTCCAGGCCCTGGCCGCCCTGCTGCGCGCAAGACCGCTCCGGACGGGGCGGGCGCTGTCGCTCCACCCGCCCTTCACGGCGCTCCGGTCGGTGCAGACGGCGCTCGAGTCCGACGCCGTCCCGGTCGCCCTCGGCGCCCAGAACTGCCATGAGGCGGACAAGGGTGCCTTCACCGGCGAGGTCAGCGCCGAGATGCTCGCCAAGCTGAACGTCGGTTTCGTGATCGTCGGTCACTCCGAGCGCCGCCAGCTCTTCGGCGAGAGCGACGAGCAGGTGCGGGCCAAGGTCGACGCCGTGCTCCGTCACAAGATGACGCCGATCCTGTGCGTCGGGGAGACGCTCGACGAGCGCCAGGCGGGCGAGGCCCGCGCCAGGGTCTCGGCCCAGCTCGAGGCGGCTGTGAAGGGGCGCTCCCGAGCCGGGGTCGCCGAGCTCGTGATCGCCTACGAGCCCATCTGGGCGATCGGCACCGGCGAGACGGCCTCGGCGGACGACGCAGAGGAGATGGCGGCCCACATCCGGGCGGAGCTCGAGAGCCTGGCGGGGAAGGACGCCGCCGGTGCGGTGCGCATCCAGTACGGGGGGTCGGTCAACCCCGACAACGCCGGCGAGCTGCTGCGCAAGCCCAACGTCGACGGTCTCCTCGTCGGGGGGGCGAGCCTCAAGCCGGACAGCCTCTTCGAGATCGCCCAGGCTCGCTGAGGGGCCGCACTCGTGGGCGCCTCGTCCGCCGACGAGGGGCGGTGGTAGCCTCGGGGTGCCAAGGCGGCGCACGCTGCGCCGCGCCGTGTCGTTCCGAGGAGGTTCCCGCCCGTGCTCACCGACGCCCTCGTGGTCGTCGACATCATCGCCTCGCTCGGGCTGATCGTCCTGATCCTCCTCCACAGCGGGCGCGGCGGCGGGCTGTCGGACATGTTCGGCGCCTCGGCCGGCTCGACTGCGGCCGGGTCCACCGTCGCCGAGCGCAACCTCGACCGGCTCACCGTCGCCTTCGTCCTCGTGTTCACCTTCGTCACCATCTCGCTCTCGCTCCGGTGGAGCTGAGGCGGGCACGACCCGTCCACCGCGGCGCACTCTCCCTCTTCCTCGCTCTCGTCGCCCTCGTTGCGGCGTCGTGCTCGCCGGCCGCGAGCCCACCGCCGACGACCGTGACGACCCCGACGGTCCCGGGCGGCCTCCTCCTCGACACCCAGGGCACCGTCTCGGTCGCCGTCTCGTCGCTCCCGACGAACTTCAACCCGTCGACCCCGGCAGGCGACAACTCCGTCACCCAGATGGTGATGGAGCAGGTCTGGCCGCAGCCGTTCATCACCACGCCGACGTTCCAGCTCGAGACCTCCGGCCTGCTCCAGAGCGCCGAGGTGCAGAGCGTGTCGCCGCTCACCGTCGCCTACGTCATCAACCCCGCCGCCACATGGTCGGACGGGGTGCCGATCACCGCCGCTGACTTCATCTACGCCTGGCACGAACACCTGGCGCACTCGGCGTCGCTGCCGAACGCCGGACTCGTCGCCGGGTACCGGGACATCGCCTCGGTCGTCGGGTCGAAGGGCGGCCGGACCGTGACGGTCACCTTCACCCAGCCGTACTCGGCGTGGCAGACCCTCTTTGCTGATCTCGCTCCGGCACACGTCGGCGAGCGCGACGGCTGGACGACTGCTTTCCAAGGATTCTCAGCCTCCCGCGTGGTCTCGGGCGGGCCTTTCGAGATCACCTCCTACGTGCCCGGACGCGACCTCGTGCTCAGTCGGAACCCCCATTACTGGGGCCCGCCGGCACGCGTGGCGCACATCCGCTTCGTCGTGGTCCACTCGAGCGGGTCGGTGGCGGCAAGCGTGCAGGGCGGGCAGATCTCGGTCGGGGAGATCGACGCCTCGAGCTACCCGCCGGGCACCTGGGGGGACGGGTTGGTCGGCGCCAGGCCGACGGCGACCACGCCCGGTGGCACGGCTCCCGGCGCCTCTGTGCCGAGCACGGTCTCCTGGTCCGGGTTCCTCACGAACCACCTCTGGCAGCTCTGCTTCAACCTCGCCGACCCGGCGACCGCGGAGCGCGCCGTCCGCCTCGGCATCGAGCACGCCCTCGACCGGAGCGAGATCGTGGCGGACTCGATCGACCTCGTCGATCCGCGCGTGCCGGCCGCCATCTCGCGCTTCACCCTCGTCGGGGAGAGCTACGGGGGGACTGGAGCCGCTCCCCAGCGGGCGCCGGCGTTGTACGACCCTCAGGCGGCGCTGGCGGACTTCCGGACAGCGGGCTACCTGCCGGCCCCGGACGGTCTGCTGAGGCACAACGGCTCCGGGACGCCCCTGCGGCTGACTCTGCTCGAGCCGAGCGGGCAGTGGGCGGTCGACCAGGCCGGGCT
>JAKACF010000419.1 GCA_021821585.1 Actinomycetes bacterium | reverse complement strand
CGCTGCCCGGGGTCCGCCCGAGGCCGCGGGCAGCGCCCGGGGAGGGACCGGCTAGCCCTCCAGCCGGTTGCGAAGGGCCTCGAGCTGGGAGCGGAGGGGGGCCGGGACGTGGTCGCCGAAGGTGGCGTAGTACTCCTCGATGAGCGGCACCTCGGCCTTCCACTCGTCGACGTCGACGCGGAGCAGCTCGGCCATGTCCTCCCCGGAGACCTCCAGCCCTTCGGTCGGGATGGCACCGGGCGCCGGCAGGTAGCCGATCGGGGTCTGCACCGCCTCGCCCCGTCCGGCGCAGCGCTCGAAGATCCACTCGAGCACCCGCGAGTTGTCGCCGTAGCCGGGCCAGAGGTAGCGGCCGTCGTCGGACTTGCGGAACCAGTTGACGTAGAAGATGCGGGGCAGCTTGTCGGCGTCCATGCGCTCGAGGAACGAGAGCCAGTGGCCCCAGTAGTCGGCCATGTTGTAGCCGCAGAAGGGCAGCATGGCGAAGGGGTCACGGCGGAGGTTCCCGACCGCTCCGGCAGCGGCCGCCGTCGTCTCGGAGGCCATGATCGAGCCGAGGAAGACGCCGTGGGTCCAGTCGAAGCTCTCGTGGACGAGCGGCACGACCGAGGCGCGCCGGCCCCCGAAGAGGATGGCCGAGATCGGCACCCCCTCGCCGTCCTCCCACTCCGGGGCGATGGCGGGGTCCTGGCTGGCGGGCGCCGTGAAGCGGGAGTTCGGGTGCGCCGCCGGCTTGCCCTTCTCCGGCGTCCACTCCTCGCCGGTCCAATCGGTGCAGTGCGCCGGCGGCTCCTCGGTGAGGCCCTCCCACCAGATGTCGCCGTCGTCGGTGAGGGCGGTGTTGGTGAAGATGCAGTTGCCCGAGAGGGTGAGGATGGCGTTCGGGTTCGTCTCGGTGTTGGTGCCCGGTGCGACCCCGAAGAAGCCGGCCTCGGGGTTGATGGCCCGCAGGCGGCCGTCCGGCCCGACCTTCATCCAGCAGATGTCGTCGCCGATCGTCTCGACCTTCCAGCCGGGCATGGTCGGGATGAGCATCGCCAGGTTCGTCTTGCCGCAGGCGGAGGGGAAGGCCCCCGTCACGTAGCGGACCTCTCCCTCGGGGGAGGTGAGCTTCAGGATCAGCATGTGCTCGGCGAGCCAGCCGTCGTCACGGGCCATCACCGAGGCGATGCGCAGCGCGAAGCACTTCTTGCCGAGGAGGGCGTTGCCGCCGTAGCCGGAGCCGAGCGACCAGATCTCGCGGGTCTCGGGGAAATGCGCGATGTAGAGGTTCTCCGGGTTGCACGGCCAGGGGACGTCGGCCTGGCCCGGCTCGAGCGGTGCGCCGACCGAGTGCAGGCAGGGAACGAACTCGCCGTCGTCGCCGAGGACCTCGAGCGGGCCGGTCCCCATGCGGGTCATGATCCGCAGGCTCACGGCCACGTACGGCGAGTCGGTGATCTCGACGCCGATCTGGGCGATCGGCGAGCCGAGGGGGCCCATCGAGAAGGGCACGACGTACATCGTGCGGCCCCGCATCGAGCCCCGGAAGAGCCCGGTCAGGGTCGCCCTGAGCTCGTCGGGGTCGATCCAGTTGTTCGTCGGCCCGGCGTCCTCCTGCTTGCGGGAGGCGATGTAGGTGCGGTTCTCGACCCGGGCCACGTCGCGGACGTCGGAGTGCGCCCAGTAGCTGTTCGGGCGCTTGGCGTCGGAGAGCTTGGTGAAGGTCCCCTGGTCGACGAGCAGCTGGCAGAGGCGGTCGTACTCCTCGGCGGACCCGTCGCACCACTCGACCCGGTCGGGCGTCGTCAGCGCCGCCACCTCGTCGACCCACTCGAGAAGCCTGCGATTGCTCGTCGGAGCCATGATTGCGACAGCGTTCCTTTCCGCGGGGATCCGGCTCGACCCGGTCCGTCTCGGCCCGGGTCGTCTCGTCTGATGTTAGTGAGGGCGCCGGAGGGACCCAACTCCGGCCCCGCCCGCACCCTGTGTCCGGGTACCGTCCCGGAGATGGACGACCGCCGCGACGACACCGGCCGGGGCCTCGGCGAGCTCGAGGTCGTCGCCCGGCTCCGCTCGCGCCTGTCAGGCTTGTCGGGGCCCGAGGAGGTCCACCTCGGCGACGACACCGCCGTCCTCTCGCCAGGCTCGGGCAAGGTGCTCTTCGCGGCCGACCTCGTCGTCGAGGGCGTCCACTTCGACCTCGCCATCGGCACGGCCGCCGACGCCGGCTGGAAGGTCGTGGCGGCCAACGTGAGCGACGTGGCGGCGATGGGAGGCGTGGCGACCCACTGCGTCGTGGGCGTGGCGGCCGCCCCGGGGAGCGACCTCGAGGGGCTCTTCGACGGCCTGCAGGCGGCATCGGCCGCCTACGGGATCGGCCTCGTCGGCGGCGACCTGTCGCGGGCTCCGGTGCTCGTCGTCTGCGTCTCGATCCTCGGCGAGACCGGCCTCGGGCCGGCCGTGCTCCGCAGCGGGGCGGGACCGGGCGACGAGCTGTGGTGCACCGGGCCGCTCGGCGGCTCGGCCGCCGGCCTCGAGGGGCTGCGCGCGGGCCGCCTCGGCCCGGACGACCCCCTCGCCCGGGCCTACCTCCGGCCGCTCGCCCGCCCGGCCGAGGGGCGGCTGGCGGCCG
>JAKACF010000418.1 GCA_021821585.1 Actinomycetes bacterium | reverse complement strand
TCGGACGTAGACAGGACCGGTGCGAGAGAGCGCCCCTCTCAGCATCCGCCCCACCTCGTCTGGATGACCCGGCACGTGCACCGTCCAGTCGGGGAGCGTGTCGAGCAGCGCCACGTCCCCCGGGCACTGGTGGGTCCGGCCCTCCCTCGAGGCGTCGTACGACGCCCCGATCGAGACGAGGACGGCTCCGAGGCCCTGGTGGGAGAGGTCGAGCTTCACCTGCTCGAAGGGCCGCTCGAGGAGGAAGGGCGCGTAGCTGTGGGCCACCGGCCGCAGGCCGGCGAGCGACAATCCGGCGCTCACGCCGATCATGGCCTGCTCGCGGATGCCGACGTTGACGACCCGGTCGGGGTGCCGTCGGGCGGCGGCACGAAAGAGCGCCGTCGAGATGTCGGCGAGCACGAGGGCCGCACGGGGGTTCTCGTCGAGCTCGGCGCTCATCGCCTCGGCGAAGCGCTCGCGGGCCGAGCTCATCGCGCCAGGCCCACGTTGGCGACGACGACAGCCGGACTGCCGGCGGTGGGTGCCGTCAGGGCCGACTCGAGGGCCTCGCGGTCGTGGCCGTCCACCCGCCGCGCCGACCACCCCTCGAGCGAGAAGCGACGCTCGAGCCCGCCCGGCCAACCGAGGCTGGACGAGCGGTTGTCCACGGCGACCACCCTCAGGTTGCCGAGCCGGCGGCGGCCGGCGAGGACGATCGCCTCGTAGTTCGACCCTTCGTCGAGTTCGCCGTCGCCGACGAGGCAGAACACCCGGCCGCCGCGCCCGGTGGCCTCGAGCCCGACAGCGAGGCCGACCGCGATGGCGAGGCCGTGGCCGAGCGAACCACTCGAGAGCTCGACGCCCGGGACGAGCTTCCGGTCGGGGTGGTGGCCGAGAGGAGACGCGAACGAGCCGAAGCCGGCGAGCCAGTCGGCCGGGAAGCAGCCGCTCGCCGCCAGCACGGCGAAGTACGCCTGGGGCCCGTGGCCCTTGGAGAGGAGGAAGTGGTCCTCGTCGGGGCCCTCCCGGCGCAGCACCCGTTCGTAGAGGACCGCCAGGACGTCGAGGGTGGAGCTGGCGGCCGGCTCGTGCGGGCCGTCGCCGTCCATGAGCGCCATGAGCTGGTTGAGTCGTGTCGTCTCCATGAGCATGGCGTGACGGTAGACTCTCAAGTTCACTTGAAGTCAAGCAACGCCAGGACTATGGTCGTCATGTGGCTTCCACCACGCTCTCCATCGGCGAGGTGGCGGAGCGGACCGGCGTGGCGCCGTCGGCGCTCCGCTTCTACGAGGCCGAGGGCCTGATCCGCTCGGACCGCTCGGAGGGCGGCCAACGGCGCTTCCACCGGGAGATGCTCCGGCGCGTGGCGTTCGTCCGCGTGGCCCAGCGGGTGGGGCTCAGCCTGCAGGACATCCGCGCCGCCCTGTCGCTCCTGCCCGAGGGGCGGACGCCGACCAAGCAGGACTGGGCGCGCCTCTCGCGGGCCTGGCGCTCCCGCCTCGACGAGCAGATCGCCGTCCTCGAGCGGCTGCGGGACCAGCTCGACTCCTGCATCGGGTGCGGCTGTCTCTCGCTCAAGCGCTGCTCGCTCTACAACCCTGACGACCGGGCGGCGACCCTCGGGAGCGGCCCACGCTTCCTCCTCGGCGACGAGCCCGGGAAGGCCGCTGCGCCACGCCGCTGAGCACGTGCGTGTCGGGGGCGGCTACAACAGGGAGCGGGCGACGTCGAGCCCGACACAGGGAGGTGCGATCCCGCCATGGCCGGTGATGGAGACGAGGTACTCGAGCACGTCGAGTTCGACGGCGAGCACGAGGAGGTCGGCGGCATCTGGAGGAGGCGGTCGGGACTGCGCGCCATCGTCGCCATCCACTCGACGGCGCTCGGCCCCTCGCTCGGCGGCACCCGGTTCCGGCCCTATGGGACCGTGGCCGAGGCCCTCGCGGACGTCCTCCGGCTCTCCAAGGCGATGAGCTACAAGTCGGCGATGGCCGGCCTCGACCTCGGCGGGGGCAAGGCGGTCATCATCGGCGACCCCGCCAGCCTGCGCTCGCCCGAGCTGCTCGAGGACTACGCCTCCTTCCTCAACTCCTTCGAGGGCCGCTACTACACCGCCGAGGACGTCGGCACCACACAGGCCGACATGGACGAGCTCGGCCGGCACACCCGCTTCGTCGCCGGCAGGTCGGTCGAGTTCGGAGGCTCGGGCGACCCGAGTCCGCTCACCGCCTACGGCGTCTTCCGGGCGATGCAGGCCACCGCCCGGGTCCTGTGGGGGACCGACTCGCTCTCGGGCCGGACGATCGCCGTCAACGGAGTGGGCAAGGTGGGCGGTGCGCTCTGCGAGCTCGCCGCCGAGGACGGCGCAAAGCTCGTCGTGAGCGACGTCGACGAGGCGGCGGTGCGCCGAGTGACCGACTCGGTCGGCGCGGTCGTCGCCGACCCGGCCGAGGTGCACAAGACGCCGTGCGACATCTACGCCCCGTGCGCCCTCGGAGGGGCGATCAACGACACGACCGTGAACGAGCTCGCCTGCCAGGCGGTGGTGGGCGCCGCCAACAACCAGCTCGCCCGCCGCGAGCTGGCCGAGGTGCTGCGGGAGCGCGGCGTGGCCTACGTCCCCGACTACGTCGTCA
>JAKACF010000417.1 GCA_021821585.1 Actinomycetes bacterium | reverse complement strand
TCAGTCAGCCGGCTTGACGGCGAGCACGGGGCAGTCGGCACCGAGCAGGACGTCCTGCGCGTTGCTCCCGAGGATCAGCTTGCCCACCCTGGAACGGCGTCGGAGGCCGATCACGATCATGGCGGCACCGAGCTCGTTGGCCACGTCGACGAGGTCGGCGGCGGGGCTCGCTCCCCGGACCAGCTCCCGGAGCTCGTGGGCGACGCCCACGGCGGCCAGTCGCTCGCCCGCCCGCTCGAGCTCCTCTCGGTCGGCGAGCGCCTCCTCGGGGCGTTCCCCGCCGCCGCCTCGGCTCGAGTGGACGATGACGAGCCGCGCCCGGCGAAGGCGCGCCTCTCCCTCGGCCTGTTCGAGGGCGGCTCGCCCTTCCGGGCTGCGGGTGAAGCCCACGACGATGGACGGCTCCGTCCGGTCCATGGCAGTCACCGCGCCTGCACCGCCTCGGGAAGGCCACGGGTGCCGGGCCGTTGGCGCTGGGCCCTGGCGAGGCGCTCCATCAGCGGCCCCGTCTTCGGGAACTCGCCGAGGTCTCGGGCCTCGAGCAGTCCGTCGGCGAGCATGAGGTCGATCCAGGTCCGGGCGAGCGGCGAGCGGACGAGACCGACCGTCCAGCCGTCGAGCCCGAGGCCGCCGGCGGAGAGGTCCGACCACTCGGCGCTGAAGTCCGGGCACGAGGCACACTGGGGGCGGGCGAGGGGGCGCGCCTCGGCGAGAGGGATCTCGATCCGCCCGCCCTCCCCGACGCGAGCCCGGCTGCCGGCCACCGGACCGGCGGCGAGCCGACCCCGGTGGGACCCGCCGGTCGAGACCACCACCTTGCCCTTCACGTTCACCTTCTCGATCCTGTCGAGATCGAGCCTGAGCCTGGCGGAGAGCAGGCTGTCGAGGAAGGGCTCTTCGGAGAAGGTCTCGCTGCACATGAGGCCGATCCGGAAGACGACCGGGCGGAACCGCTTCAGCCGCGCCTGCTGGGCGATCACGAGGCCGCTCACCTGACATCCGACGCCCACGAAGGCCAGGCGTTCGTGGGCCGCCGCCGCGGTGAGGGCGAGGAGGTTCGGCACATAGGTGTAGCGCGAGCCGGCGGCGGCGAGGATCTCCTCCCGGGTCCGCGCGATCGCCGGTTCACCGCGAAGCGGGCGGCCCCCCTGCGGCCCTGCGACGACGGCTCCGTCGATCCGGCCGGTCTCGAGGGCCCAGACGAGGAGGGTCGAGACGAGACCCCCGTCCTGGGAGCGCTCGTGGCGCCACCGCGGCGCCGCCCTCAGCGCGAGCGCGGAGGAGAAGATGCCGGCCGCCTCGCCGGGGTGCCGGGGGCGACCGAAGAGCGCCTCGTCGACGGGCGCCGGCGCAGCCCGAAAGCGCGGGCAGGCGCGGGTGCAGGCGTCGCAGCCGGCCTCACCGAAGCGGCAGGAGTGCGGGGGTGAGCCGTCGTCGGCCTGGAACGGGGAGGTGTCGAGGTAGCCGAGGACCCCTCGCGGGCAGGTCACCACGCAGGCGCCGCAGCCGCTGCAGGCGCCGGTGCGGACGACCTCGGCGTACAGGTCTGCCCAGTGGGCTCTCTTCTGCTCCGTCCGTGGTCGACGGGCCGGTGCCCGCTGCTCCGGCGCACCGCCGTCTCCCCGGCGGCCCGCCTCTTGTATCCCTGACCGGACGTCCTCTGCCTGAAGCTTCCGGGCCACGGTGCCTCCTCCTCAGCCTCGCCCGGTCGCAAGAGGCGTGCACCCGGCCGCCTCGACGATCGCCTGCTCGACCGCTCTGCGAGTCATCTGCTTGCGCCAGACGTAGTGCAGGTCGGCGTTGTCGAGGGGCTTGGCGACCTTGGCGGCCTCGGCCGCCACCTCCGCCAGCACGCCGTCCGCCCCGGCCAGCACCCCGGCCGTCAGCTCGTGGCCGAGGAGCGGGGCGGCCGCCGCGCTCACGTCGAAGGGCCGCGACCCGACGGCGGTCAGCACGATCCGGCAGTCCTCGACGAGGGGACCGCTCCGGCGGAGGGCCACGGCCACTCCGGCGAGCGGGAAGTCGATCGTGCCGCGCCGCCTGACCTTTACGTACGACGAGCACCAGTCCCCCGGAGCCGGGAGACGCACGCTCTCCACGACCTCGTCCGCCGCCTTCGCGAGGTAGTACTGCCCGTCGTCGCGGTAGAGGTCGTCCACCGGCACCTCCCGCCGGGCGCCGGCCGGACCGACGAGCACGACCGTCGCACCGAGCGCGATGGCGGCGGGGGCGGTGTCCGAGGAGGCGATCGCCCGGCACCGCTTGCTGGCCGGCGCCACCCGGCAGATGTCACCGTCCTTCTTCATGCAGAACCCGCAGGCCTGCCGCCATTCGAAGCTCATGTCGTAGTAGTTGCAGCGGGTGTCGACGCAGAGGTTGCCCCCGATCGTGCCGACGTTGCGCAGGGCGGGGGACGAGACGAGGGCGGCAGCTCGGGCGAAGGCTGGGTAGGCGGCCGCCAGGCGGCGGTTCGAGCTCACCTCGGCGAGCGTCACTCCGGCCCCGACGAGGAAGCCGCCTTCCTCGGTCTCGGTGACCGCACGCAGCTCGGCGAGGTGGCCGAGACCGATGAGGACCTCCGGCTCCATCTGGCCGCGCTTCATCTTCGGGACGAGGTCGGTC
>JAKACF010000416.1 GCA_021821585.1 Actinomycetes bacterium | reverse complement strand
AGGCCGCCTTCGGTGGTGATGGTCGTGAACGGACTGCGGGGGGCCATGTCAGGCGGGGAGGTAGAGGTAGAGGCCGAGGACGTCGACGGGCAGGTGGGCCTTCACGGTGACCCGCGAGCTGGCGCCTGCGTCGCGCCGTACTCGCCGGTGGGTCGCGGCGAGCTCGCGTGCTCGATCGGCCGCCTGGGCCTCGAGCGCGGGAGTGAGGAGCTCGGCTCGGTCGACCAAGTGGCGGAGCAGTCCGGTGCGCTGTTCGGGGGTGACGTTGGCAGCCGGCGGGAGCCCGAGGAGTGCTTCGGCGTCCTCTGCCGCGAGCCACGTGGCCGCCCCGGGGCTGCCGGCGAACGCGGTGACGGCGAGCTCTTCGGCCAAGAGCGCCCGGTCGGGCTCGTGGCGTCGGCCCAGGCTGAGGTCGAAGCGGTGACGGACGAGCAGCACCGTGGTGCTCACCTCGACTGCGCTGGTGCGTATCGCCCCACAGCGCGCGGCGGGGCTTTGGGTGTGAGGGTCGAGGGCGGTGTCGAGGAGGTAGCCGGCGAGTCCGGCTACGACCGGGTGGGTGCGCGACAGGTAGGTCTCCCCGGCTCGAAGCGTCGGCTGGTAGCGGCCGACGATCTCGTCGGCGTCTATGCCGAGCTGGTCTCGCGCCGCTCGGGGCAGGCCGCCTAAGGAGATGCGCACCGGTTCGGTGCCAAGGGTCGTGCCGTCGCCTGCAACGCTGCCCTCGAGGGCTGAGACCGCGTCACGCACGAAGCGGGCGACGTCGGTGCCTGAGCCGATGGCGGCGCGCACACCGTCGAGCTCGGCGGCGACCTCGTCGGTCGAGATGGTGTGCTGGGCGTAGCGGGTGCGCGATCGCTTCTCTTTCTCCGCGGCCCGGTCCCACTCGGCAAACAGCGTCTCCTGCACAGCTTTGACCGGCGCGGCGAAGAGGCTGAGCTGGCGGTTCTCTTTGGCGAAGAGGCGTTCGAAGACGCTCTCGATGAACTCGTCGTTGCTTCCGGGGACGGGGATGGAGATCCCGAGCTCGGAGCGGATCGTTCGGTGCTTGCGGAGCAGGACGTCGAGGACGATCTCGTCGATCACGTTGTCGACGCCGTAGATGGTGGCGACCTTCACCGTCTGTGACGGCTGCCCGTAGCGGTCGACGCGGCCCTCGCGCTGTTCGAGGCGGGTCGGGTTCCACGGCAGGTCGTAGTGGACGACGGCGTCGAAGCACTCTTGGAGGTTGATGCCCTCCGACAGGCAGTCAGTCGCGACGAGCACCCGGCGCGCCGAGTCGGCGAGCCCGGCTACCCGGCTCTCGCGCTCGGCAGGGGGAAGCACCCCGGTGACGCTCTCGACGGCGACGCCGTCCCCGAGGGCCTTCGTGAGGTGCTCGGCTACGTAGTCGGCGGTCGGGATGAACCGGCAGAAGACGATCGGGTTGTAGCCCTCGGCGACGAGCTGGCGCACCAGCGTGGTGGTGTGGGCGAGCTTGGCGTCCTCGGCCCCTGCCAGCTGGTCGGCCCGTTCCGCCATCGCCCGCAGCCGCCGACGATCGACCCGGTCTGCGCCGCCACCGTCACTGTCGTCGGGGTCGGGGTCCGCGCCCGGTGCGGCGTCAGGCCGCCCGGCGTCATCCGCGTCGTCTTGGTCCAAGACGCTTCGCCGCCCGGCGTCGTCGGCCTCCTCGACGGTCGTCGTCTTCGCAGGGGCAGCCCGGTTGCGCAGCGTCGCCGCCGCGGCCGCCGGGCTCGAAGCCAGGCTGCGCAGCAGCGCGAGCACGCTCCACCACCGAACCCGCTGGCGGTGCCGGCCGCCGCGCTCATCGGCGACGGCCTCACGTGCCCAGGCGAGGACCTCCTCGACGAAGCTGCGATAGGCGGGGCTGAGCTGGTAACGGCCGCTCTCTTCGGGGAGCTCCAGGCGCTCGGGAAACGGCGTGTCGACATCCAGATAAGCGCGGATGTCGGCCCTTCGGCGCTGGACGAAGTGCCGGGCGAGGCGGGCACGGGTGCGCTCGTCTATCTGCTCGTCTTCGGGCAAGCTGGCGAAGGTCGGGTCGAGCAGGCCGATCAAGGAGCGAAACGCCCCTTCGTTGCCCGAGTGCGGGGTCGCGGTGACGAGCACGACGTGGCGAGAAGCATCCGCGGTGAGCTCGCAGAGGAGCCGGAAACGCTGATGTGCCGCGCCACGTCCGCGTGCATCGGCGGCGCAGGTGTGCGCCTCGTCGACGACGACGAGATCGGGGGCACTGCGGACGAAGTCGTCGCGGCGGCGATCGGTCTTGATGAAGTCGGTCGAGACGATGGTGTACGGGAAGACGTCGAAGATGCCCTCCCCGAAGCTGCACGAGCGTTCGAGACGGCTGGCGGTCGAGGTGAGCACGAGCTCGGCGTCGATGTGGAACTTGGCAGACAGCTCGGCCTGCCACTGCTCGGCTAGATGCGGTGGGCAGAGGACGCACAGGCCCTTGGCCGCTCCAGAGACGAGCAGCTCCTTTGCGACGAGGCCGGCTTCGATGGTCTTTCCGATCCCGACGTCGTCAGCTACGAGCAGGCGCACCGGGTCGAGTCGCAGCGCCATGAGGAGCGGGACGAGCTGGTAGGGCCGTGGCTCGACGGCGATCGCGCCGAAGGAGCGAAACG
>JAKACF010000415.1 GCA_021821585.1 Actinomycetes bacterium | reverse complement strand
TTGGCGGCCCGCGCCGGCTCGATCGTCGGCAACCCCGACGAGGTGGCCCGGGCCATCGACGCCTTCCGGCGGGCGGCCGGAGGCGAGCTGCACTTCATCGCCCGCCTCTACCTGCCCGGGCTTCCCCGGGAGCTCCAGCTCGCATCCCTCGAGCTCTTCGCCACGAGGGCCGCCCCTCTGGCGCGGGAGCTCGCCGGAGGCACCCCGTGAGGCCGGGTCGCTTCCTCGTCGCCGTCGACGTCGGCGGCACCTTCACCGACGCAGTCGCCGTCAGCGCGGCGGGGGGGACGCTCGTGGCCAAGGTGCCCTCGACTCCCGAGGACCCGGCCATCGCCTTCGAGGAGGCCCTGGCCGAGCTCGAGCGGGCAGGGCTCCCGCTCGGTTCCGCCCACCTCGTCTTCCACGGCACCACCGTCGCCACGAACGCCATGCTGACCGGCCGGCTCGCCCGCGTGGTCCTCGTCACGACCGAGGGCTTCGCGGACGTCCTCAGCTACCGCAACGGGACCCGTCCGTCGGTCTACGACCTCCAGCAGCCCCGCCCGGGCGAGCTCGTCGCCCGCCGCGACCGCGTCGAGGCGCGCGAGCGGCTGTCGAGCACGGGCGAGGTCGTCACCGCCCTCGAGGAGGCGGAGATCGCCCGGGTCGCAGACGAGGTGGCCGCCCGCAGGCCCGAGGCCGTCGCCGTCGCCTTCTTGTTCAGCTACCTCGACGACCGCCACGAGGAACAGATGGCCGAGGCCCTCGAGCGGCGTCTCGAGGGCGTGCCCGTCGCCCGCTCGGCCCGCCTCGCCCGCGAGTTCAGGGAGTACCCGCGCACGGCCACCGCGGCGGTGAACGCCGGACTCCGCCCGGTCGTCGGGCGCTACCTCGTCTCGACCACCTCGCGCCTCGAGAACCTCGGGGTCTCCGGCCGCCTCATGATCATGCAGTCGAACGGCGGCTGCGTCCCCGCCGCCCGGGCCGACGTGGAGGCCCACCGTCTGCTCCTCTCCGGGCCGGCCGCCGGCGTCGCCGGCACGGTCGCCCTCGGGAGGGAGTACGGCATCGAGCGCCTGGTCTCCTTCGACATGGGCGGGACGTCGCTCGACGTCTGCCTGGTGGCGGACGGGACGCCGCCCCTCACGCCCACCGAGACCATCGCCGGCCACCCGATCCTGTGCCCCTCGGTCGACATGGTGACGATCGGCGCCGGCGGCGGCAGCATCGCCGAGGTCGGCCCGACCGGCCGGCTCAGCGTCGGGCCCCGCAGCGCCGGCGCCCAGCCCGGTCCGGCCGCCTACGGGCGGGGCGGCGAGGAGGCGACCGTCACCGACGCCCACGTCGTCCTCGGCACCCTGCCGACCGGCCTCTCCCTCGCCGGCGGGCTCGCGCTCGACCTCGAGGCGGCCCGCAAGGTCGTCGGCCGGGTCGGCGAGGAGATGGGGCTCAGCCTCGAGGAGGCGGCCGACGGCATCGTCCAGGTGTCGGTCGCCCAGATGAGCCTCGCCCTCCGGCGGGTGTCGGTCGAGCGCGGGATCGACCCCGAGGGCTACACCCTCGTCGCCTTCGGCGGTGCCGGCCCGCTGCATGCCGGCCTGCTGCTGCGAGAGCTCCGGTTCGGCTCCGTGCTCGTCCCGCGCTACCCGGGGCTGTTCGCGGCGGCCGGCCTCGTCTCGACCGACCTGCGCGTCGACGAGTCCCGGACGGTGCTCGCCCCGCTCACCGAGGACATGCTGCCCGCCCTCGCCGGCTGGCTGCGCTCGACGGCCGAGGAGATGCGGGCCCGCCTCGCCGACGACGGCGTCTCGGGCCGCCCGGCCCGCCTCGTCGCCTCGGCCGACTGCCGCTACGTCGGGCAGGGCTACGAGCTCGCCGTGCCGGTCTCGCCGCTCAGCGAGGCGGCGCTCGCCGAGCTGCCCGAGCGCTTCGCCGAGCTCCACCAGCGGACCTACGGCCACCGTGACCCCGACGGGACGGTCGAGGTCGTCACCTTGCGGCTGTCCGCCTTCGGCGCCCTGCCGAAGGCGCGCCAGGAGGGCGTCTCTCCCGCCGGCCGCAGCACGGCGTCCTCGGCGATGGTCACGACGACCTCCGCCCGGCTCCCGGGCGGGGCCCACCGGGTCGATGTCCCGGTCTACGACCGGGCGGCGCTGCGGTCCGGCCACCGCTTCGACGGCCCGGCCATCGTCCACCAGCACGACGCCACCACCCTCGTCCTCGAGCGCCAGTCCGCCCGGGTCGACCGGCGGGGGAGCCTGTGGATCGAGGAGGGCCGGTGAGCCGGCGAACCAGCGCCGGAACGCGGCTGCCGGCGGTCACCTTCGAGCTGATCTCGGCCGCCCTGCACTCGGCCGCCGTCGAGATGGGCGGCGTGCTGAAGCACTCGAGCTACAGCCCGATCATCCGCGAGATGGACGACTTCAGCTGCGCCGTCTTCCGTTCCGACGGCGACCTCGTCGCCCAGGCCGACTTCATCCCCGCCCAGCTCGGAGCGATGTCGCTCGTCGTGAAGAACCTGATCGAACGCTGGGGCGACGCCGTCGAGCCGGGGGACGCCTATCTCGCCAACCACCCCTACATGGGGGCCATGCACACCCCAGACCTGAACGTGATCATGCCCGTCTTCTTGGGCGGCCACCTGGTCGCCT
>JAKACF010000414.1 GCA_021821585.1 Actinomycetes bacterium | reverse complement strand
GGCTCGCGCGCCGCCCGCTCGAGCGGGCGGAGGTAGGCCTGGAGGACGGCGCGCCCGGCCCGCCCGCCGCGATTCGCCACGGTCGCCGCCGCCACGACGCCGTCGTGCGAGCTCCCGGCGGTCGGTTCGCTCAGCTCGAAGGCCGTGTAGCCGAGGCCGTGGCCGAACCAGTAGCGGGGAGCCACGCCCGCCGTCGCGTAGTGGCGGTGGCCGACGAGCAGGCCCTCGCCGTAGGGCAGCCGCCCCTCGGCCCCGGGGTAGTGGGGATGGGCCGGGCTGTCCTCCAGGCGGGCCGGGACGCAGTGCGGCAGCCTTCCGCCCGGCTCCTCGTCCCCGCTCAGGACGTCGGCCAGCGCCCGCCCGGCCTGCTCCCCGGGGAACCACGCCTGCAGGACGGCGGGACAGCGCTCCTCCCAGTCCATCGTCACCGGCGCCCCGCAGTTGAGGACGACCACGGTCCGGGGGTTTGCGGAGGCCACGGCGCGCACGAGGTCGTCCTGGCGGCCGGGGAGGGACATGTCGGCCCGGTCGTGGCCCTCGGTCTCCCACTCGGGCCCAGTGCCCACCACGACGACGGCGACGTCGGCGGCGGCCGCCACCTCGGCCGCCTGCCGGATCAGCTCCGCCTCGGGCGGAAGCGGCGGCCGCATCCCGAGCGAGAGGCCGGCGACGGCCGAGCCGGGCGCCACCTCGTACTCGACGACGAGGTCGTAGGTCCTGCCCGCCTCCAGCAGGACGGTCGTGGTCGCAGGCGTCGACCCGAAACCGAAGAATGCCGTCCCGCGCTCGCGCGAGCCCTCGAGGACGGCGGCGCCGTCGAGCAGGAGGCGGGCCGAGCCCACCTGGACGAGGGTGAGCTCGTGCTCGCCGGTGTGCCCGGCGAGGAGGCGGCCCGAGCACCGGACGCCGAAGGCGCCCTCGACGAGCGCCGGCACGCCGGGCACCGGCCGGCCGAGCCAGACGAGCGGTGGACGGGGGGTCTGCTCGCGGTGCGCCGGAGCGCCGTCGAAGACCACCGCCCCGCCGTCTCCGGCCGGGTGGTACTCGAGCTCGAGGGGGATCTCGAGCGCCGGAGTCCTCGCCCAGGCGACGCAGCCGACGGCATGGCTCACCTCGACTCCGAGCGGCTCGTACCGCTCGCTCAGCCCGTCCAGGGCCGAGATCGTCCGCTCCGGGTGCACCTGGGCGCTCCCGCCGCCCTGGGCCTCGGTGGCGGCCGCCTTCGGGCCGATGACCGCGAGCGTCTGGCCCGGGCCGAGCCCGAGGGGAAGGAGCGGCCCGTCGGCTCCGGCCGGCGCCTCGTTGCGCAACAGGACGAACGAGGAGGCGGCGAGCCGCCTCGACACCTCCCGCCGCTCCGGAAGGCTCCGCCGCGGCACCCGGCAGGGGCTTCCGGTCGTCGCACCCGTGCGCAGGGCGAGCTGGACCACCCGGTAGGCCCGCTCGGCGACCGTCCCGGGCGCCACCTCGCCCGCCGCCACCGCCCGCGCCAGCGCCTCGCCGTAGTGGGTCCCGGGCCCGGGCATCTCGAGGTCGAGTCCCGCCTCGAGCGAGGGCACCGTGCTCCTCGTCCCGAACCAGTCCGACACGACGAGGCCGTCGAAGCCCCACAGGCGCCGCCCCGGCGCACGGCCTCCTCGAAGGGCACGAGGTAGAGGCGGCGCAGCACGTCGTCGTCGACCTCGGCGCTCACCGTGTGGCGCTCGAACTCGGTGTCGTTGGCCACGAGGTGCTTCACCGTGGCGCCCACCCCGCGTGCCTGCAGGGCGCGGACGTAGGCGACCGCCAGCTCGGCGCTCAGGGTCGGGTCCTCGGAGTAGCACTCGAAGTGCCGCCCGCCGAGCGGGTGCCGCTGCAGGTTCACCGTCGGGCCGAGCAGCACGTGCACGCCCTTGTCGGCGCACTCGTCGGCGAGGGCGTCGGCGAGCTCGGCCGCCGCCTCGGGGTCGAAGGTGGCGCCGATCGCCGTCCCGCAGGGGAACGAGACCGAGACGGCGCCGACGGTCCGCTCGCCGCGGACCCCGACCGGGCCGTCGGAGAGGTGGATGCTCTCCAGGCCGATCCGGTCGACCGGGGCGGTGTGCCAGTAGTCGACGCCGGCGAGCAGGCCGACCTGCTCCCCGGTGTCGAGGGCCTCGAGGAGCTCGCGGGCGCGCCCGGTCACCGGCCGGCTGCCGGGCGTCTCGCCTTCAGCTCGGCGAGCACCGAGTCCGGCACGGCGAGGTCGCCCTCGCCGGTGCCGACGGCGAGGTCCGGCTTGAAGCTGCCGTGGAAGTCCGAGCCACCGGTGGCGACGAGGCGGTGGCGGGCGGCGAGGGCGAGCAGCGCCGTGCGCTCCTCGCCGTGGTACCGCCCGTAGTAGCACTCGAGGCCGGCGAGGCCCGCCGCCGCCAGCTCGCCGAGGGTCCGGTCGAGGCCGCTCGGATCGAGGCCGAGCGAGAAGGGGTGCGCCAGCGAGACGAGGCCGCCCGAGCCCGCCGCCGCCTCGATCGTCGTCTCGGCCGAGATGAAGGCCTTCGGGATGTAGGCGGGGCCGCCCTTGCCGAGCAGGTCGTCGAACGCCTCCTGGTAGCTCCCGACCACCCCTTTGTCGACGAGCGCCTTGGCGAAGTGGGGGCGGCCGAGCGTCGTG
>JAKACF010000038.1 GCA_021821585.1 Actinomycetes bacterium | reverse complement strand
CTCGACGGGTGCGAGGAAGCTCGTCTTCATCTCGGCGTTGGCCACGCTCACCTTGCCGGCCGCGCGCCCGAGGGCGAAGGTGACCGCCGAGGCCCCCATCGCCGAGTCGCAGAAGGCGGCGAGGAACCCGCCCTGGAGGATCCCGGCCGGGTTGGCGAACCGCTCGTCGGCCGTCATCTGCCAGCGCGTCCGCCCGGGCTCGGACTTGTCCGTCACGACCATGCCGAGGGTGAGGTCGCAGTTGGGCGGCACCTGGACGCCGCTCACGGCTCGAGGGCGGAGCGGAAGAAGGCCCGCAGGTGCTCGAGGCGGCGTTCGAGCTCCTCGTTCGCGAGCGGGTCCCGCCCGAGCACCGCCTCGAGGAAGGGAAGGTCGCTGAACCAGGTGGCGAGGGCGGCGTAGCCGGTGAGGATGAGCTGCTCGGGGTCGTAGCGGCGGAAGCGCCCGAGCTCCATCTGGCGCTCGAAGAAGGCGACGGCACGGGCCATCATCGGGCGGACCGCCTCGCCGAGCTCGTGGGCGAGGCGACCCCCGCCGGCGAGGGACTCCTGGCGGACCAGGCGGACGAAGTCGGGGTTCTCGGTGAAGAACTGGAAGCCGATGGTGAGCACCCGGTCGACCTGCTCCCACCCGTCGCGGGGCTGGTCGATCGCCTCGGCGACCCGGGCGACCCAGTCGGCGAAGGAGACCTCGAGGACCTGGCGGTAGAGCGTCTCTTTCGACGGGAAGTGGTGGAGCAGGCTCTGGCGGCGGATCCCGACCACGCCCGCGATGTCGTTGAGGGAGGTACCGTCGTAGCCGCGGTCGGCGAAGCAGCGCAGAGCCGCCCGCAAGATGAGCTCGCGGGTGGGGGCGGGCGCCCCGGCGGCAACTCCGGCTGGGGACCCCCCGGAGTCGTCCCTCAGTGCCGCGAAGCTCACCGTCAGAGGCTAGCCGATCGGCGGACTACCTACCGACCGGCAGGTAGGCGCTGCTAGGCTCGCCGCCGTGCCATCTGTGTTGCTCGCCCTCATCATCGGCTTCGTCGTCTCGCAGATCGCCGTGGTCTGCACGACCGTCTTCCTCCACCGGGCGCTCTCCCACAAAGCGCTCAGTCTGAGCCCGGGCGCCCGGCTCGCCTTCCGGATCGTCACCTGGCTGACGACGGGCATCCGGCCCCGCCAGTGGGTCGCCGTCCACCGCAAGCACCACGCCTTCACCGACACCGAGGGGGACCCCCACTCGCCCCTGCTGCTCGGCTTCTGGAAGGTGCAGCTCGGCAACGTCCTCCTCTACCGCAAGGCTGCCCGCGACGGCGAGATCGTCCGCAAGTACGCCCGGGACCTGCCGCCCGACCGCCTCGACCGCACCCTGTTCGACCACGGCGTCCTCGGGCTCGGCATCGGGATCGCCATCTTGTACCTGGCCTTCGGCTGGCAGGTCGGCCTCATGGCAGCCGGCTTCCACGTCGTGATCTACCTGTCGGTCAACTCGGCGGTGAACGCCGTCGGGCACTACTACGGCAAGAAGGTCTACGAGAACTCGGCCCGCAACAACCAGTGGCTCGCCTGGCTGACCGCTGGCGAGGGACTGCACAACAACCACCACGCCGCGCCGACCTCGGCCCGCCTCGCCCTCGGCCCGGGCGAGATCGACCCGGGCTGGTGGGTCATCTCGCTGCTCGTGAAGACCGGCCAGGCCAAGGTGCGCCTGAGCGAGGTGCGCCTCGCCCGGCGACGGGAGGCCGACGAGGACGCCGAGCCGGTGATGGCCACAGCCGGCGCCGGGAGCCCCGACCAAGAACCCTCCACTCCGTCCCGCTGAGAGCCGGCTCTGGGGGCGGCGGCGGTGATGTCGCGGGCGGCGGGGCGAGCCCTTAGGCTGCCGAGGTGACCCACTTCGGCGACGACAACGACCTCGAGACCCGCGCCATCAACGTCGTGCGCGGGCTCGCGATGGACGCTCCGCAGCGGGCGAACTCCGGCCATCCCGGCACCGCCATGGCGCTCGCCCCCCTCGCCCACGTGCTGTTCACCCGGATCATGTCCTACGACGCCGGGGACCCCGGCTGGTTCGACCGTGACCGCTTCGTGCTCTCGAACGGCCACGCCTCGATCCTGCAGTACTCGATGCTGTACCTCACCGGCTTCGGCCTCGAGCTCGAGGACCTCCGCCAGTTCCGCCAGTTCGGGTCCCGCACGCCCGGGCATCCCGAGGTCCACCACCTCCCCGGCGTGGAGGTGACGACCGGGCCTCTCGGCCAGGGTCTCGCCCAGTCCGTCGGTCTCGCCATGGCCGAGCAGGTCGTGCGGCACCGCTTCGGGCCCGGCCTGTGCGACCACCACGTCTTCGGCATCTGCGGCGACGGCGACCTGATGGAGGGCGTCAGCCACGAGGCCGCCTCGCTCGCCGGCCACCTCGGACTCGGCCGGCTCATCTTCACCTACGACGACAACCACGTCACGATCGACGGCCCGACCGAGCTCGCCTACGGCGACGACGTCCCGAGGCGCTTCGAGTCCTACGGCTGGCAGGTGATCCGCCTCGGCGACGTCGCCAACGACCTCGGGGTCCTCGAGGGCGGGCTCCGGGAGGCGATGGCGGAGGCGGAGCGGCCTTCGCTGCTCGTGCTGCGCAGCCACATCGGGTGGCCCTCGCCGCACCGCACCGACACCAAGGAGGCCCACGGCGAGCCGCTCGGGGCCGAGGAGATCCGCCTCACCAAGGAGTTGCTCGGCCTCCCACCCGACGAGGACTTCTTCGTCCCGCCCGAGGTCCTCTCCTACTATCGGGAGGCAGGCCGCCGTGGCGAGAGGGCGCGCAGCGACTGGGCGGCGCGGCGCGAGTCGATGGGCGACGAGGAGCGGGCGGACTTCGAGGCCTGCCTGGCGGGCAAGGGCGTGAAGGGGTGGGAGGAGCTGCTGCCCTCCTTCGAGCCGGGCGGCTCCCTCGCCACCCGCAAGGCGATCAACCAGGTGCTCGTGAAGACCGCCCCGCGCATCCCCGGCCTCGTCGCCGGCGCCGCCGACCTCACGGGCAACACCGGGACCGCCCTCGACCTCTCCGACGCCATGTCGAAGGGCAACCCGGGCGGCCGCCAGATCCACTACGGCATCCGGGAGTTCGCCATGGTGAGCGCCCTCAACGGCATGGCGCTGCACAACGGCGTCCTGCCCGTCGGCGGAACCTTCTTCGCCTTCAGCGACTACTGCCGGCCGGCCGTCCGCCTCGGCGCCATGTCGGGCGCTCACGCCGTCATCTTCTTCACCCACGACTCGATCGGCCTCGGCGAGGACGGCCCGACCCACCAGCCGATCGAGCAGCTCGCCTCGCTGCGCGCCATGCCGGGGCTCCGCCTCATCCGGCCGGCCGACGCGAACGAGTGCGCGGCCGCCTGGCAGGTCGCCGTCGACGAGGACGGGCTCACCGCCCTCGTCCTCACCCGCCAGGAGGTCCCGGTCCTGCCCGGCACCCGCGAGCTCGCCCCCGAGGGCGTCGCCCATGGCGGCTACGTCCTGCGCGAGGCCGGCGGGGAGCGGCCCGCCCTCGTCCTCGTCGGGACCGGGAGCGAGGTGCAGCACTGCCTGGCGGCATGCGAGCTGCTCGAGTCCGAGGGCGTGGCGGCGAGCGTGGTCTCGCTCCCCTCCTTCGACCTGTTCGAGGCGGAGGACGAGGGGTATCGCGACCAGGTGCTGCCGCCCGGCGTCCCGACCGTCGCGGTCGAGGCAGGCTCGCGCTTTGGCTGGGACCGCTACGCGGACGCCACCGTCACGATCGACCGCTTCGGCGCCTCGGCACCCGGCGCACGCAACATGGCCGAGTTCGGCTTCACCGGCGAGCACGTCGCCGACGTCGCCCGCCGGCTGCTCGCCCACCACAAGGAGACGACCTCATGACCTCGCTTCGCGACCTCTACGAGACAGGCGGCCAGAGCCCCTGGATCGACAACCTGAAGCGCTCCTGGCTGACGGGCGGCTACCTCGGGCGGCTCATCGAGTCGGGGGTGCGGGGGCTCACCTCCAACCCCACCATCATGGCCAAGGCGATCGAGGAGGGCTCCGACTACGACGACCAGTTCGCCGAGTCCTTCGGGCGCCACCGCAACGCCCTCGACGCCTACTGGGACCTCGTCATCACCGACGTCGAGGGCGCACTCACCCAGTTCGGACCCCTGCACCGCGAGAGCGGTCGCCGTGACGGCTTCGTCTCGATCGAGGTGGCGCCCTCGCTCGCCCGCGACACCGCCGGCACCATCGAGGCGGCCCGGAAGCTCCACGAGCGCATCGCGAGGGAGAACCTCCTCGTGAAGATCCCGGCCTCCGAGGAGGGCATCCCGGCCATCCGCCAGATGATCGCCGAGGGCCACAGCATCAACGTCACGCTCATCTTCTCGATCGAGCGCTACGAGGAGGTCATGGAGGCATACCTCTCGGGCCTGGAGGAGTTCATCGGGAACGGCGGCGACCCGAGCACGGTCGCCTCGGTGGCGTCATTCTTCGTGAGCCGCGTCGACACCGAGACCGACCGGCGCCTGAGCGCCCTCGCGGAGAGTGAGCCCGACTCACCCCGTGCCGTCGCCGCCCGCTCGCTGCGCGGCAAGACGGCCGTCGCCCAGGCTCGCCTCGCCTACGAGCGCTTCCAGCGCAGCGTCCAGAGCGAGCGCTGGTCGCGCCTCGAGGCGGCCGGCGCACGCGTGCAGCGACCCCTGTGGGCCTCGACCTCGACCAAGAACCCCGACTACCCCGACCTTCTCTACGTCGAGACGCTGATCGGCCCGGACACCGTCAACACCATGCCGGAGGGCACGATCGACGCCTTCCTCGACCACGGCCACGTGGCGAGGACCATCGACGACTTCGACCACGCCCGGGAGGTCCTCGACCAGCTCGCCGAGGTCGGCGTGGACCTCGACGACGTCGCCGCGACACTCGAGCAGGAGGGCATCACCGCCTTCGAGAAGTCCTTCGACGAGGTGAACGAGCGCCTCGAGAACAAGGCAGCCCAGCTCGACCAGCACTGAGGAGGACACGTGCCCGACACCGATGAGCTCTCGAGGCGCCTTGCGGCCCGTGACGCCTCCCTGTGGCCGGCCCGCAACGTCTCGGCCAACCGGCTCGGATGGCTGGAGGTACCCCGCGAGATCGAGCGGCAGGCCCGCCGGCTCGCCTCCTTCGCCGCCTCGATCGACCAGGACACCGTCGTCCTGCTGGGCATGGGCGGCTCCTCGCTCGGCCCGGCCGTCCTCGGGGCGGTCCGCGACCGGCTCGGTGAGTTCGAGGGGCGCCGCCTCGTCGTCTGCGACACGACCGACCCGAAGACCGTGGCCGGGCTCCCTCTCGAGGACGCCTTCATCCTCGTCTCGTCCAAGTCGGGCACGACGCTCGAGCCGAACGTCCTGTTCGACCACGCCCGCACGCGGGTGGCGGACCCGGCCCGCTACGCCGTCGTGACCGACCCCGGCACGCCCCTCGAGCGGCTCGCCGGCGAGCTCGGGATCCGGCACGTCTTCGCCAACCGCCCGGACATCGGCGGCCGCTACTCGGTCCTCTCCTACTTCGGGGCGGTGCCCGCCGCCCTCGCCGGCTACGACGTCGCCGAGCTCTGCGGCCGGGCGCTCGAGGCCGACTGGCGCGAGGCGATCGAGCTCGGTCTCGCCATGGGCGAGGCGGCTCGCCAGGGCAGGGACAAGGCGACGATCGTCGTCGACGAGCCCTTCGGCTCCTTCGGGCTGTGGATCGAGCAGCTCATCGCCGAGTCGACCGGGAAGCGGGGACGGGGGTGCGTCCCGGTGCCGACGACCGAGGCGGAACAGGGCGACGACCGTCACGTGATTGAGGTGCACCCGAAGGCGGCCCACGAGCTCGGCGAGCAGTTCTTCCGCTTCGAGCTCGCCATCGCCATGGCGGGCCACGTCCTCGAGATCGACCCGTTCGACGAGCCGAACGTCGCCGAGTCCAAGGCGAACACCAGCCGGGTGCTCGACTCCCTCCCCCTGCCGGAGGTCCCGAGCCGCCCACCCGAGGAGGTCTTCTCCTGGATCGCCGCCGAGCGGCGGCCCGGGGACTACGTCTCGCTGCAGGCCTACCTCCCCTTCGGTCAGGACGAGGCGCTCGAGGCGCTCCGGCGCCGCGTCCGGGACGCCAACGGCCACATGGCCGTCACGGCCGGCTACGGCCCTCGCTTCCTGCACTCGACCGGCCAGCTCCACAAGGGAGGCCCGAACTCCGTGCTGGCCGTGCAGATCGTGCCGTCCGGGCCGACGGGCGAGGTCGCAATCCCCCACAAGGCCTACGACTTCGCCACCCTCATCGCCGCCCAGGCCATCGGCGACCACGAGAGCCTCCTCGCCCACGAGCGCCGCGTGATCCGCGTCGTCGCCGACGACCTGTCCCTCATCTCCTGACCCCCAAAGGAGCAGACATGCGCATCGGAATGGTCGGCCTCGGCAAGATGGGCGCCAACATGAGCCGCCGGCTCATCGAGAAGGGCCACGAGGTGGTCGGCTTCGACCTCGGGGCCGAGGCGCGCCAGGCGGTCGCCGGCTACGGCGCCGAGACCGTCGACACGCTCGAGGCTCTCGTCGACAAGCTGTCCGCACCCCGGGTGGTCTGGGTCATGGTGCCTGCCGGCGCCCCGACCGACGAGACGGTCGAGCGGCTGTCGACCCTGCTCGACCGGGGCGACGTCGTCATCGACGGTGGCAATTCCAACTACAAGGAGGCGGCGCCGATGGAGGCCCGCCTCGCCGAGCGCGGGCTGCAGTTCATCGACGCCGGCACCTCCGGAGGCGTCTGGGGGCTCGAGAACGGGTACTGCCTGATGGTGGGCGGGACGAAGGAGGCGGTCGGGATCGCCGAGCCGATCTTGCGGGCGCTCGCGCCCGAGGGCGGCTACGCCCATGTCGGACCGGCGGGGGCGGGGCACTTCGTGAAGATGGTCCACAACGGCATCGAGTACGGCCTGATGGAGGCCTACGCCGAGGGCTTCGAGATCATGGCGGCGGCCGAGGAGTTCCAGCTCGACCTGCACGAGATCGCCTCGATCTGGCGCTACGGCTCGGTCGTCAGGTCGTGGCTGCTCGAGCTGACCGAGCGTGCGCTCTCGCCCGGCTCGGGCTTCGAGCAGATCAAGCCGTACGTCGTCGACTCGGGTGAGGGCCGCTGGACGCTGCAGGAGGCCGTGGACCGGGGCGTGCCGGCCTACGTCATCGCCGCCTCGCTCTTCCGCCGCTTCGAGAGCCAGCAGGACGCCTCCTTCGCCGACCGGCTGCTCGCCGCCCTCCGGAATCAGTTCGGCGGCCATGCCGTGCGGACCGAGGCGACGAGCTCCACCGCCACGACGGGCGCCCCGTGACGGCCCTTCGCCCACGGTGAGCGCCCGGGGTCCGCTCCGCCCGCCGACGGGCGAGCTGCAGGTCGTGACGGACGTCCCCTCGGCCTTCGCCGACCTCGTGGCGAGGGTCGTCGGCTCGGCGCCCGGGGACGGCCGCGCCCGGCTCGCCCTCTCGGGCGGCGAGACGGCGCGGGCCTGCTACGAGCGCCTCGCCAGGAAGGACGGGCTCGACTGGTCCCGGGTCGAGTGCTTCGTCGGCGACGAGCGCTGCGTCCCGCCGGCCGACCCCGACGCGAACCAGCGGCTCATCCGCGAGTCGCTCGTCGAGCGCGTGCCCGTGGCGGCCTTCCACCCGATGGACTGCGAGCGGGCCGGGGACTACGAGGCGCTGCTGGGCGCCGCCCCGCCGCTCGACCTCGTCCACCTCGGCCTCGGCCCCGACGGCCACACCGCCTCGCTCTTCCCGCACTCCCCCGCCCTCGACAGCCCGCCCGGCCGGCTCGTCGTCTGGTCCGTCGACCCTTCGGGCCGCAACCCCTACGACCGGCTCACCATCACCTTCGAGGCGATCGCCCGCTCCCGACTCGTGGTCTTCACCGTCTCGGGCGCGGCCAAGCACGAGGCGCTCCACCGCCTCCTCACCGGCGAGGACCTGCCGGCCGCCCGGGTGCGGGCGGGCGAGGTCCTCTGGCTGTGCGACCGCGAGGCGCTCGGAGAGGACCTGGACCGGCTCGGGTGAGATGGGAAGGAGGCCGGACGTGACGAAGTGGCGCCATCTGCCGCCCCCGGCGCCCGAGGTGGTCATCGAGCACCCCCAGCCGGTCGTCGACGGCGGCCGCTTCCCCGCCAAGGCGATCATCGGCGACCCCCTCAGGGTCACGGCCGACGTCTTCACCCACGGGCACGACCTCGTCCGCGCTCTCGTGCGCACGAGGCGGGTGGGCGCCCGCCGCTGGGTCGAGGTGCCGATGCGCCACGACGGCAACGACTCCTTCTCCGCCGTCGTCGTCCACGAGGCCGACGGCCCCTTTGAGATCGAGATCGCCGGGGTCGTCGACACCCTCGCCACCTGGGTGCGCGACGCCCGGCGCCGGCTCGAGGCGGGCCGGCCCGACGCCTTCGAGTCGACCTTCGGGACGAGCCTGCTCGAAGAGGCCTCCGACGGGCTCGAGGCGACGGGGCACCTCGAGGCGGCCGCCCGCGTGCGGGGGCTCGCCAGCCGCGCCCGGGAGGGCGTGAGCGCCGAGCTGCTGGCCGAGATCGCCGGTGCCGAGGCGGACCTCGCCCTCCGTCCCATCCCCGAGGAGAGCGGCGCCACCCTCCGCCTCAAGGCCTTCGCCTCCCGGCCGAAGGCGGCCTTCTCCACCTGGTACGAGCTCTTCCCCCGCTCGGCGAGCCCCGAGGCGGGACGCCCGGGCACCCTCCGGGACGTGGTCGGCAGGCTCGACTACGTCGCCCGGCTCGGCTTCGACGTCCTCTACCTGCCGCCGATCCACCCGATCGGCGTGACCGCCCGCAAGGGCAGGGGAAACCGTGCCGACGCCGGCGAGGGCGACGTCGGCAGCCCCTGGGCCATCGGGAGCGCGGCCGGCGGCCACACCGCCGTCGCGCCCGAGCTCGGCACCCTGGAGGACTTCGACCGCCTCGTGGCCGCCGCCGCCGAGCGCGGCATCGAGGTCGCCCTCGACCTCGCCTTCCAGTGCTCGCCCGACCATCCCTGGGTGAGCGAGCACCCCGAGTGGTTCCGTCACCGGCCGGACGGCTCGATCGCCCATGCCGAGAACCCGCCGAAGCGCTACGAGGACATCGTCCCCCTCGACTTCTCGACCGGGGACCGGGCCGGGCTCTGGCAGGCGCTGGCGGACGTCGTGGCGTTCTGGGTGCGCCGCGGGGTGCGGATCTTCCGGGTCGACAACCCGCACACCAAGCCCTTCCCCTTCTGGGAGTGGCTGCTAGCCGAGATCAAGCGGGAGAGCCCGGGCGTGATCTTCCTCTCGGAGGCCTTCACCCGGCCGAAGGTGATGCACCGCCTCGCCAAGCTCGGCTTCGACCAGTCGTACACCTACTTCACCTGGCGCAACGAGAAGTGGGAGCTCGAGCAGTACTTCCGGGAGCTGAACAGCCCTCCCGGCAACCGCTACTTCCGGCCGAACGTCTGGCCGAACACCCCCGACATCCTCGCCCGCAGCCTCCAGCACGGCGGGCGGGCGAGCTTCGTCACCCGCCTCGTCCTCGCCGGCGGACTGTCGGCCAACTACGGGATCTACGGCCCGGTCTTCGAGCTGCAGTGGGACGAGCCGGCGGCCGCCGGCTCGGAGGAGTACAAGGACTCCGAGAAGTACGAGGTCCACCACCACGACCTCGAGGACCCGAGCTCGATCGCGGACGTCGTCGCCAGGCTGAACGCTGCCCGCCGCAGCCACCCGGCCCTGCAGCGCGATCACGGGCTCGCCTTCCACCGCTGCGACAACGACCAGCTCGTCTCCTGGTCGAAGCGGTCGCAGGCGGGTGACGCCGTCATCGGCGTGGTCAACCTCGACTGGCGATGGACCCAGTCCGGCTACGTCGACATCGACGGGGCGGCAATCGACAAGGCCCCGGGCGAGCGCTTCGTGGTCGTCGACGCCCTCACCGACCACCGCTACACCTGGACGGCGGGGGTCAACTTCGTGAAGCTCGACCCCGGGACGATGCCGGCCCACCTCTTCCTCCTCCAAGAGGCGCCGTGACCTCGACCCTGCCCGGACGCGAGCGGGCGGACTCCTCGGCGGCCCTCGGCGAGACGCCCGACTGGTACAAGGACGCCGTCATCTACGAGCTGCACGTCCGTGCCTTCGCCGACTCCGACGGCGACGGGCGGGGCGACTTCAAGGGGCTGGCCGGCCACCTCGACTACCTCCACCAGCTCGGCGTGACCGCCCTCTGGCTGCTCCCGTTCTACCCCTCGCCCCTTCGTGACGACGGCTACGACATCTCCGACTACACCGGCATCCACCCCGACTACGGGACGCTCGCCGACTTCCGCCGCTTCGTCCACGAGGCCCACCGGCGCGACATGCGGGTGATCACCGAGCTCGTCTTGAACCACACGAGCGACCAGCACCCCTGGTTCCAGCGGGCACGGCACGCCGCCCCGGACTCCCGCCACCGCGACTTCTACGTCTGGAGCGACACCCCCGAGGCCTACCGGGAGGCCCGGATCATCTTCCAGGACTTCGAGCAGTCGAACTGGTCCTGGGACCCCGTGGCGAAGGCCTACTACTGGCACCGCTTCTACTCCCACCAGCCGGACCTCAACTTCCACAACCCGGCCGTGCGCACGGCCATGCTGCGGACCGTCGACTTCTGGCTCCGCCTCGGCGTCGACGGCCTGCGGCTCGACGCCGTGCCCTACCTCTACGAGCGGGAGGGCACCGACTGCGAGAACCTGCCCGAGACCCACGACTTCCTCCGCCAGCTGCGGCGCCACGTCGACGACCGCTTCCCGAACACCATGCTGCTGGCGGAGGCCAACCAGTGGCCGGAGGACGCGAGCGCCTACTTCGGCAAGGGCGACGAGTGCCACATGGCCTTCCACTTCCCGCTCATGCCGCGGCTGTTCATGTCGCTTCGCATGGAGGACCGCTTCCCCATCATCGACATCCTCCAGCAGACCCCGGACATCCCCGAGACCTGCCAGTGGGCGCTGTTCCTGCGCAACCACGACGAGCTGACCCTCGAGATGGTGACCGACGAGGAGCGCGACTACATGTACCGCTCCTATGCCCGCGACCCGGTGATGCGGGTCAACCTCGGGATCCGCCGCCGCCTGGCACCCCTCTTGCAGTTCCACCGCCAGAAGATCGAGCTCATGCACGGCCTGCTCATGTCGATGCCGGGCACGCCGGTCCTCTACTACGGCGACGAGATCGCCATGGGGGACAACGTCTACCTCGGCGACCGCAACTCGGTCCGCACGCCGATGCAGTGGAACGCCGACCGCAACGCCGGCTTCTCGGCCGCCAACCCCCAGCGCCTCTTCCTGCCGGTCAACATCGACCCGCAGTGCCACTACGAGTCGGTCAACGTGGCCGCCCAGCTCGACAACCCCGACTCCCTCCTGCGCTGGGTGCGGCGGCTCATCGCGCTGAGGAAGCGGCACCCGGTCTTCGGCCGGGGCAGGATGGACTTCGTCGCCTCGGACAACCCCCGGGTCCTCGCCTTCCTCCGCCACGACGACCAGGAGACCGTCCTCGTCGTCGCCAACCTCTCCCGCTTCGCCGAGTACGTCGAGCTCGACCTGTCCGCCCACCGGGGCGTCGTCCCCCGCGAGCTGTTCGGCCAGACCGCCTTCCCGATGATCGGCGAGCTGCCCTACCTCGTCACCCTCGGCCCCCACTCCTTCTACTGGCTCTCGCTCGGCGGGCCCGAGCGTGACTCCCAGACCGCCACCATCGCCCTGCCCTCGCTCCGCCTGCCGAGCCCGTGGTGGCGCGTCACCGAGGGCGACGACGCCCGCCGGCTCGAGGCCGCCCTCCCCGCCATTCTCCGAAGCCGGCGATGGTTCGGGGGAAAGGACCGGCGGATCCACTCGGCGACCATCGCCTCGCGCATCACCCTCCCGCTGCAGTCGGGCGCCGAGCGAGCCGAGCTCCTCGTCGTGGCGGTCGAGTACCTCGACGGCGAGCCCGACCGCTACCTCGTCGCGATGATCCACGTGAGCGGCGACGAGGCGAACGCCTTCGCCCAGGACCACCCCGAGGCGGTCCTCGCCATGACGAGCGGCCCGGGCCGCGAGCCGGGCCTGCTCGTCGACGCCCACTACGACGGCGCCTTCGGCAAGGCGCTCGTCGACCTCGTCGTCAACCGGCGCCGGCGCACCGTCGACTCGGGCGCCCGCCTGGCGGGGGTGCCGGTGGCCGCCAAGATGGCGACCCTCGCCTCCATCCCGACCGGCCCGCGCGCCCCCGCCCGGGTGGCGGGGGCGGAGCAGTCGAACACCTCCATCGTCGTCGGCGAGCCCGAGGCCAGCCGGGCGATCGTGAAGACCATCCGCCGGCTCGAGCCGGGGCCCCATCCCGAGATCGAGCTCGGCCGCCTGCTCACCTCCGTCGGCGCCAACGTGGCGCCTCTGCTCGGCTCGGTCGAGCTCATCCCCGGTCACGGCCCGGGCACGGCGCTGGCGGTCGTGCACGAGTTCGTCGCCAACGAGTCGGACGCCTGGCGGGCCACCGTCCGCTCGGCCGCCAACTTCCTCGAGCAGCACGTCGAGGAGGGCGGCGCCGGCCAGGTCCCCCTCGAGCCGCCCCGCCCGGGCGGCTTCCACGCCGGCGTGGCGACGGCCGAGATCCCCGAGGCCGTCGAGACCCAGATGTCCGAGAGCCTCGGGTCCGCCGAGCTGCTCGGCCGGCGGACGGGTGAGCTGCACGTCGCCCTCTCCTCCCCCGCCGGTGGCGCCGCCTTCCGGCCCGACCCGGTGTCCCCGATGACCCAGCGCTCGACCTACCAGTCCATGCGCAGCGCCGCCCGGCGCACCCTCTCGGTCGCCCGCCAGCGGGCCCGCCAGCTCCAGGGACGCGACCTCGAGCTCGTGGAGGAGCTGCTCGCGAGCGAGGAGCAGCTGCTCGAGGCCTTCCAGGCGGTGCTCGGCATCCGCTCGGGCTCCCGGATCCGGATCCACGGCGACCTCCACCTCGGCCAGGTGCTGTTCACCGGGCGCGACTTCGTCTTCGTCGACTTCGAGGGCGAGCCCGTGCGGAGCTTCGCCGAGCGGCGCCTCAAGCGCTCGCCCATGCGCGACGTGGCCGGCATGCTGCGCTCCTACCAGTACGCCGCCGAGAGCGCCGTCGACGACCTCGTCTCCCGCGGCGTGCTGGCGAGCGAGGAGCCGGCGCTCGAGGCCTACGAGCGGTCCGCCAACCGCTGGGCCTACTGGGCCTCGGTCGCCTTCCTGCAGGGCTACCTCCCGGTGGCGGCCGACGCCGGTCTCCTCGCCGAGGAGGGCGACCTGGCGCTCGACCTGCGGGCCCAGCTGCTCGAGAAGGCCCTCTACGAGCTGCGCTACGAGCTCGGCAACCGGCCGGAGTGGATCCACCTCCCCCTGCTCGGCCTGCGCTCGTTGCTCCGCCTCGACCGGCAGGCCGAAGGGTGAGCGCCGACGGGCGCTCACCGCTCGGCCGCCTGGCGGCCCGCCACGGGGTCGAGGCCTCCTACGAGGACGCCTGGGGCAGGCTGCGGGAGGTGAGCGAAGAGACCCTTGTGGCCGTCCTGCAGGCGCTCGGCGCGCCGGTCTCCTCGGCCCGCGAGGCCGCCGGCGTCCTCGGCGGGGAGACGGCGACGGCGGCCGGATCGCTCTCGCTCCCACCGGTCGTGGTGGCCTGGGACGGCCGTCTCCCCCCGGTGCCGATCGGGCCGGCCGACGCCAGCCGTGCGGTCGTCCTGGCGCTCGCCCTCGAGGACGGGGGCGAGGCCGGGGAGCTGTTGAGCGTCGAGGTCCGAGACGGCTCGGCGACGGTGGTGGCGGCCGGGGCGCTCCCCTTCGGCGTCCACGAGCTCGCCGTCGCCTCGACGCCGGGCGGCCTCGGCCGGGCGGGCGCCACCCGCAAGGAGGAGCCGGAGGAGATCACCGTCATCTCGGCGCCCTCCCGCCCTCCGGCGGTCGGGCCGCGGGACTGGGGGCTGTTCGCCCCCGCCTACGGCCTGTTCGGCGAGGGCCTCGAGCCGGCGAGCTTCACCACCCTCGAGCGCCTCGGGGTCCTCGCCGGGCGCCGCGGGGCCGCCTACGTGGCCACCCTGCCGCTGCTCGCCGAGCCGTCCCGGGCCGACGAGCCCGGGGGGCGGCCCGCTCCCTACGGGCCGCTGTCGCGCATGTGGTGGAACGAGGGCTACCTCGATCCGGCCCGCGACCCCGAGCTCGCCGAGCTGGCAGGCCGGCTTGGCGTCCGCGCTCCGGCCGGCGGCGTCGACGTCGGGGCC
>JAKACF010000037.1 GCA_021821585.1 Actinomycetes bacterium | reverse complement strand
ACCGACCGCCGAGCGGCCGGCCGCCGACACCTGCGGCCCGAGCATCCCTGCGAGCTCGTTGACGCGCCGCCGGGCGTGTGCGAGCTCGGCCTCGGGGCCGGAGCGGGGCTCGGGCTCGCCGCTCGCCTCCGTCTCTGTCGCACGGATGCGGCCCACCCGCCAGCCCAACCAGCCGAGCGCACCTGCCAGCAGGACGAGCCCCGCCCCGACCGGTGCCTGCCGATCGGCGAGGAGCACGACGGCGAGCACCACCAGCACGAGGGCGGCGCCAGCGAGGGCAGCGGCGAGCCTGCGGCTCTCGGGTGCCCGCCGGGCCGAGGCCGCCACCGCCTGGCGGTGCCGGCGCAGCTCGAGATCCCGCTCGAGCTCGTCGATCCGACCGAGCCACCTGCGCAGCTCTTGGAGGGAGACGAGGCGCTCCTCGAGGACGGGCGCCTCGGGGAGGTCGCCCCCGGCACCGGCGTCCTCGCCGTAGCGGGCCTCGACCCGTGTGGCCTCCTCTCCGGCGCGGTCGGCGGCCAGCCGGGCGCCGGCGAGCTCGCGCTCGGCCCGCTCGAGCTGCTCGGCCAGTGGTCGCAGTTCGGCGCCGAGCGACTCCGGGTCGAAGCGGTCCGACTCGGCGAGCTCGACGTCCCCTCCGCCGAGCTGCTCTCGGCGCCGGTCGATCGACAGGCGCAGCGTCGACGAGCGCTCGACGAGCTGCCGGTAGCCCGCCAGCCGCTCGCGGTGCCCCGACAGCTGTGCGGCGAGGGAGTCGAGCTGTGGCTCCCTCTCGAGGAGCCGCTCCTCGCCGGGGTCGAGCGTCGCCAGCCCAACGAGCCGGTGCTCGAGGTCGCGCCGGCGGAGGAGCACCGCCCAGCACCGGCCGAGCAGCGTCGCGTCCCGGAGCGCTGCTCGCGCCGACTCTGCTTCCTCCCGGAGCTCGGCCACCTCTCCGGCGAGACCGTCGACCTCCTCGCGCATCGAGGCGAAGGCCCGCGACGCCTCACGGGCGGCGGCCAGCTCGTGCCGTGCCTCTCTCAGGCGCTCGCTCACGAGGTTCGCCTCCCCGCCCTGGCGGGGTCGCACGAGTGCGTCGCGCCGGGTCTCGAGCTCCTTCATCGCCTTCGAGGCGGAGCGCCGCTGCCCGAGCAGCGAGGAAGAGAAGATGACCTCACGGACCTCGTCGCTCGACATCCCGTCGAGCCGGCGCAGGTCGTCGAGGTCGACCGCGAAGACGGCGCGGAAGAGCTCGACGTTGGCTCCTCCGAGGAGCCGTCTCAGGTCGCTCTCGTCACCCTGTGTGCCGTCGGGCCGGGTGACCGACAGGTGCTTGTGCGGCATCGTGTGCCGCTCGACGACCCACGGCTCCCCGGCTGCGTCGGTGAGGCCGACGCGACCTCCGTGACGCCCGCCGTGGACCGGTGCGCGGTATCGGGCGTCTGCTCTTCGTGGCGGGAAGCCGAACAGCACGGCCGTGAGGAAGTCGAAGACGGTCGACTTTCCGGCCTCGTTCGGGCCGAGCACCACCGTGAGGCCGCCACCGAGGAGCTCGAGCGAGACGTCGGCCAGTGCGCCGAAGCCGTCGATGGAGATCCACGAGATCCGGGGCGGACGACCGTCCGGGGCCGCCGCCGGCCTGGCTGGCTCGAGAGCGACCAGCATGTCCGCCCCCTCCCGGGCACGAGCCGAGCCATCGGGTGCGAGTCCGGTCACGAGGACACCTCCAGCCGGTCGAGGGCGGCGAGGACCGACTGCTCGACCAGCACGGCCGACGCCTCCGGCTCCTCCAGCAGCCCGGCCGCCAGCCGGGCGAGCTCACGGGGCACCTTCCCGAGGATCTCGGCGAGCTCGTCCTCGCCGATGCCGCGGTCGCTCAGCTCGTCGGCGACCGCCATCAGCTCGGCGGCGAAATCGTCGCCGTGCCGGAGCTGTTCGACGTCGAGGCTCGGGAGGCAGACATCTTCGATCCGGTCCCACCACACGAAAGGAGTGCTGGTTCCGGCGTCGTCTCGAAGCGAGGCGAGGAGGTCCCCGAGCACCCCGTCCCGGCGGAGCTCCTCGTGGGCCGGCGATCGGCCGACGAGCCGCGCCCGGATGACGAGGGAGCGGCCGCCTGCCTGCTCCAGCGCCTCGGCCGCGGCCTCGGCGAGCTGGGACCTCACGTCGATCACCGCCTCGAGAGTCGAGACGTCGAGGTCGAGCGGGACAAAGCGCACGCGGTCGCACGGGACGGCTTCCAGGCTCGCCACCCGGCCGGCGCGGACCTCCACCACCGTCGCCCCCTTCTCCCCGAGCTCGCTCGGCTTGGGGCTGCGGGCCTGGAGGTTGCCCGGATAGACGACCCAGCTCTGGCTCCCGCCCGGCGAACCCGAGAGCACGCTGCGGGAGTGGACGTGCCCGAGGGCCCAGTAGTCGAGGCCGACCCCTCGCAGGTCCTCGAGCGTGCACGGGCTGTAGGGGGCATGCCCGTCGGGTGCGCCCGCGACGTTGCAGTGGAGCACGGCCACCTGGAGCCCCTCTCCGGCCCGGCGCACGAAGCGCAGGGCGAGGTTCTCGGTCACCTCGCGGCGCCCGTAGCTGATCCCCTGGATCGTCGCGAGCACGTGTCCGTCCCGCTCGACCGGGACGGCCTCGACCGCCTCGTGACCGAAGACATGGACGAGGTTCGGCCAGGTCTGCACCGCCGACCAGCCCTCCTCGACCGGGTCGTGGTTTCCGTGGACGATGAAGGTGGCGATCCCGGCGTCCGACAGGCGTCGCAGGCCGTCGAGCAGGCGAAGCTGCGCCCGGAGTCCGCGCTCGGGGCCGTCGTAGAGGTCCCCGGCGAGGACGAGGAAGGCGGCCCCGCGGCTGAGGCAGAGATCGACGAGCGAGTCGAACGCCTCGAGGGAGGCCTCCCGGAGGGCCGCCCCGACGTGCGGGGCGGTCTCGGAGATCCCCTTGAAGGGCGTGTCGAGGTGGAGATCGGCGGCATGGACGAAACAGAAGTCGTCGCCGGCCCGGGAGAGCGCCATCGGCCGGAAGATACTCAAGGGGTGTGCGCGAGCCGGGGATCCATCAGGCGGCCTGCTGTTCCGCCGTGAGTTCGGCGGCGGGACGGCCCCCCACTACGGTTGGAAGAGTGAACATGCGACGACCTGGTCCTGAGTCCTCACCCCACACCGGTGGAGACGCCGTGGTGGACGTCCTCGAGCAGGCGGGCGTCGAGGTCGTGTTCGGCATCCCGAGCGTCCACAACCTGCCCATCTACGACGCGCTCGAGCGGCGGGGGACGATCCGGGCCGTCACCGTCCGCCACGAGCAGACCGCCGCAGGTGCGGCGGACGGCTACGCACGCGTGAGCGGCCGGCTCGGCGTCCTCATCACCTCGACCGGCCCGGGGGCTGCCAACGCCATGGGCGGTCTCCTCGAGGCCCGGGTCTCGGGCAGCCCGCTGCTCCACCTGACGGGGCAGATCGAGACCCGGTACCTCGGCCTCAACCGGGGGTTCATCCACGAGGTGCCGGACCAGGCGTCGATGCTGCGCTCGCTCTCCAAGGAGGTCGTGCGCGTCGAGCGGGCGGACGACGTCGCCTCGAGCGTGGCCGATGCCATCGCGGCAGCGACGGCGGCTCCCCAGGGCCCGGTCTCGGTCGAGATCCCGATCGACCTGCAGTACGCCGAGACCGCCCGGGACAGCTGGCAACCGGTGTCCGGTGACGAGGGCAGGGTGGATCGAGCGGCGCCGCCGGCGGCATGGACCGAGGCGGCCGAGCGGATCGCGGCCGCCCGCCGGCCGGTCATCTGGGCGGGCGGCGGGGCGGTCCGAGCCGGTGCCGAGGCAGAGGTGGCGGCCCTCGCCCGCCGGATCGGTGCCGGTGTGCTCACCACTCCCAACGCGCGGGGCGTCCTCCCCGAGGACGACCCGCTGTCGATCGGGAACCTCTCGTGGGATCCAGAGGTCCGGGAGCTCCTCGGGGAGGCCGACCTGCTGATCGGCATCGGCACCCGCTACCAGGGGCCGAACACGGAGAACTGGCGCATGGCGCTGCCCGCCACCATCGTCCAGATCGACGTCGACCCGAGCGTCCCCGGCCGGAACTACCGAGCGACGGTGGCGGCGAAGGGCGACGCCAAGGCGGTCCTCTCCTTCGTGCTCGGTCAGCTCGGCCAGCAGCCCCGGGAGGAGAACTCGAGCTGGCTCGACCAGGTGGCGTCGGTGGCGTCGCGGGCGCGCTCGCGGCTGCGGTCTGCGATCGGCCCCCAGGCGGAGCTGCTCGACGCCCTGGCGGCCCTCCTCGACGAGCACACGGTCGTGGTGAAGGACTCCACCATCCCCGCCTACACGTGGGGGAACCGGCTCTTGCCGGTCACGCGCAGCCGGACGGCGATCATGCCGAACGGCTTCGCCATCGGCCTCGGTCTCGCCCACAGCCTCGGCGCCGCTGTCGCCAACCGTCCTTCGCCGGTCATCTGCATGGTCGGAGACGGCGGTTTCATGCTGACCGCCACCGAGCTCGCCACCATCGCCCAGCATCAGCTCCCCGTCGTGGTCATCGTGTTCAACGACGGCGGGTACGGGATCCTCCGCAACATCCAGGACAAGCAGTACGACCGGCGGATCGGCGTCGACCTCGGGCGGCCCGACTTCTGCGGGCTGGCGCGCTCGCTCGGCGTCGAAGCCGAGAGCGTCTCGACCGCAGCCGGCTTCGGGACGGCGGTCAAGGCCGCACTCGGATCGGCACGTCCCTACCTCGTCGAGGTCGACGTCGACGCCATCGGCCCGATGCCCAAGCCCTACACGGGCACCTCGAGACCACCGTCGACGCCCGACCGCTGAGTCCGCCTACGGCAAGACCTGGAACTCGCGGTTGGCGACGACCGTGTCGGTGTCCATCTGCGCCTTCTGGAGGTGTCCGGAGTAGTCCCAGTTCATCGACTGCCACCGCGTCATCTGGTCGAGCACCCACTTGCCGGACTGCCGGGAGCCGTTGCCGGACCGCCCGTTCCCGCCGAAGGGAAGGTGCGCCTCGGCGCCCGAGGTCGAGTTGTTGACGCTCACCATCCCCGCCGAGATGCGGTTGCGGAAGCGGAAGACGGCCTTCGGCGAGTCGGTGTAGATCGACGAGGAGAGCCCGTATCCCGAGTGGTTGGCGATGGCGATCGCCTCGTCGAGGTCTCCGAAGCTCGCCACTGCGACCATCGGGCCGAAGGTCTCGGTACGAGTCAGCTCGTCGTCGATCCTGACCCCGTCCACGATCGCCGGGTGGCAGAAGACCCCGGCGTCGGGATCGCCGACGAAGCCCGGCCGCGGGTTCGACGAGGTGATCCGCCCCGGGGTGCTGGCCCCGAGCAGCCGGTGGTGCGGCTGCACCAGCGTCTCCAGGTACTCCTCGAAGCGCACCGCGAACCGCTCGTCCAGCATGGGTCCGTAGAGGACGTCCTCGAAGGGCTCGCCGACGGGCGAGGCGTCCAGCCGTTCGAGGAGCCGGTCGAGGAAGACGTCGTGGACGGACTCGTGCACGATGGCGGTCCCGAGCGAGGTGCAGCGCTGACCTGCGGTGCCGAATCCGGAGAAGAGCGCGCCTTCGACGGCGAGCTCCACGTCGGCGTCGGGCATGATGACCATCGGGTTCTTCCCGCCGAGCTCGAGGGTCGCCGACTGGACGTGGCGGCCGGTCAGCTCGCCGATCGCCGCGCCGACGGCGGACGACCCCGTGAAGCCGACCTTGTCGATGAGGTGCTCCTCGAGCCCCCGTTCGAGGCCGGCGAAGGTCGCCTGGCCATCGGCGAGGACGAGGTTCAGCACCCCCTCGGGAATCCCCCCGGCCACGCAGCACTCATAGAGCGCGGTCGCGACGGCGGCCGAGTACTCGGCCGGCTTCCACACCACGCTGTTGCCGCACAGCAGGGCGGGGATCAGGTACCAGGACGGGACGGCGACGGGAAAGTTCCCGGCGGTGATGACGGCGATGTTGCCGACCGGCACGCGGTAGGTGAACAGCGCCTTGTCGCGCATCTCCGAGGGGACCGTCTCTCCGTACAGCCGCCGGCCTTCGCCGAGGAAGAAGTCGCAGGTGTCGATGATCTCCTGGACCTCGCCCCGTGCCTCGGCGAGGGGCTTGCCCACCTCGCGGGTCACGAGCCTCGAGAGCGCCTCCTTGTTGGCCTCGACGATCCGTCCGATCTCGGCGATCGCCCGCCCGCGGATCGGGGCCGGCACGTCGGCCCAGGCCTCCTGGGCGCTCTTGCCGGCGCGGGCGGCGGCGGCGAAGGTGTCGGCGCTCCCGAGCGCCACCTCGGCGACCACGTCGTCGAGGTGGGCCGGGTTCGTGGAGGCCATGCGGCCGCCCGAGTCGTCCTCGGTCGGCTTGTTGGCGATGATGGATGAGCAGGCTCTCGCCGTCATGGGCGCACCTCCGTCTTCTCGAGAACGCGCCCGAGCGCGTCGCAGCCGTGGTCGATCTCCTCGCGGCGCACCGACAACGCCGGCCGGAAGCGGATGGAGCGGTCGCCGCAGGCGAGGGCGATGACCTGCTCGGTCTCGCGCAGCGAGGTGATGATCGTGTCCCGGGTCGGGGTGCTCACGACGTCGACGGCGGCCATGAGGCCCCTGCCGCGGGCGTTCGAGAGCAGCTGCGGGTGGGCGGCTGCCAGCTCCTCGAGCCGGTGCCGCAGGTGGTCACCGACCCGTCGGGCGTTCTCGATCGCCCCGGTCTGCTCGATGAGCTCGAGCAGCCGGGTGGAGCGGACCATGTCGGTGAGGTTGCCGCCCCAGGTGGAGTTGATCCGGCTCGGGGTGCGAAAGACGTTGCCGGGCACCTCGTCGACCCGCCGCCCGGCCATCACACCGCCGACCTGGACCTTCTTGCCGAACGCGACGACGTCCGGCTCGAGTCCGAGCTGCTGGTAGCACCACGGCGATCCCGTGGCGCCGACGCCGGTCTGCACCTCGTCGACGACGAAGAGCGCCTCGTAGCGGTGGCACAGCTCCTGCATGGCGCGGAGGAACCCGGGCCGGAGGTGGCGGTCCCCGCCCTCGCCCTGGATCGGCTCGGCGATGAAGCAGGCGACGTCGTGCGGGTTGGCCTCGAAGGCCGCCTTTGCCGCCGCGAGCGCCTCCTGCTCTGCCCTCTCGATCTCGGCGAGGTGCTCCTCCAGCGGGAAGGTGACGGCGGGAGAGGGGATCCTCGGCCAGTCGAACTTCGGGTACCGGTCGACCTTGGCCGGGTCGGTGTTCGTGAGCGACATCGTGTAGCCGCTGCGACCGTGGAACGCGTGGCGGAGGTGCATGACCTTCGTGCCGAGCTCGCGGGAGCGCCCCGCCGCCTCGTTCTGGCGCGACTTCCAGTCGAAGGCCACCTTCAGGGCGTTCTCCACGGCGAGCGCCCCGCCCTCGATGAAGAAGAGGTGGGGGAGCGAGGGATCGCCGAGCACCCTCGCGAAGGTGTCCACGAAGCGGGCGAGCTGAACCGTCGCGATGTCGGAGTTCGCCGGCTTGTTGGCGGCGACGGCGGCGAGCTCGGCGAGGTACTCACCGTCGTCGGCGAGGCCCGGCGGGTTGAGGCCGAGCGGGGAGGAGGCGAAGAAGGTGTAGAAGTCGAGGAACTCGGTGCCGTCACGGGCGTCCACGAGCCACGCCCCGTGGCTCTTCTCGAGATCGAGCACGAGCGGGAAGGCGTCGACGAGAAGGTGTTGGGAGAGGACGTCGTGGACCTCGCTCGGTGCGATTCCGCCTCCGGTGCCGGGTGCGGACCCGGTCTCCCCACCCTCCCGACCACCCTGTCGGAGAGGTGCAGACATGGCAATGGAGCCTAGTGCCAGGTCCGCCGCAACTACGCTAGGTCAGACGCTACGGAGGGCAGATGAGTTTCGATCTCGAGTCGTTGGTGGAGGCCCGGCGGGGGCTCAACTTCAAACTCCACCAGGAGTTCTTGAACCCGCAGCTGGCCAAGGTGCTGAAGACGCTCGGGATGGACCGCTACTACGAGCGGGGAGAGGGCTGCTACCTCATCGACCGCGAGGGGGAGCGCTACCTGGACTTTCTCTCGGGTTTCGGCGTCTATGCCCTCGGGCGGTCGCACCCGGTCGTGAAGAAGGCGCTGCACGACGCACTCGACATGGATCTGCCGAACCTCGTCCAGCTCGACTGTGCCCTGCTTCCCGGGCTGCTCGCCGAGGCGCTGGTCGGACGGCTGCACGAGGGCATCGGCAGGGTCTTCTTCTCGAACTCGGGGGCCGAGGCCGTCGAGGCCGCCATCAAGTTCTCCAAGTACGCGACCGGTCGGCCGCGGGTCCTCTACGCCGACCATGCCTTCCACGGCCTCACGAACGGGGTCCTCTCGCTGAACGGGGGCAAGGAGTTCCGCGAGGGCTTCGGTCCGCTGCTCCCGGGTTGTGACTCGGTCGGCTTCGGCGACCTCGCCGCCCTCGAGAGGGAGCTCGCCCGGGGCGACGTCGCCGCCTTCGTCGTCGAGCTCATCCAGGGCAAGGGGGTGTACCTCGCCCCCGAGGAGTACTGGACGGCGGCGGAGCAGCTCTGCCGCAAGCACGGCACGCTCTTTGTCGCCGACGAGGTCCAGACGGGTCTCGGGCGCACCGGCAAGATGTGGGCGTACGAGCACTACGGCCTGCGGCCCGACATCGTGACCGTCTCGAAGGCGCTCTCGGGCGGGTACGTCCCGATCGGGGCGACGGCCTGCTCGGCCGAGGTCTTCGACCGGGTCTACTCCAAGATGGAGCGCGCCGTCGTCCACTCGACGACCTTCGGCCGCAACCAGCTGGCGATGGTCGCCGGGCTGGCCACGCTGCAGACGATCGACGACGAGGACATCGTCGAGCGGGCCCGCCTCTCGGGCGAGGCGTTCGAGAAAGCGCTCACCCCCCTCGTCGACAAGTACGAGCTCTTCCACGAGGTGAGAGGGAAGGGCCTCATGATCGGGCTCGTCTTCGGCGAGCCGTCGTCGCTTCGCCTCAAGTCCCGTTGGAAGATGCTCGAAGGAGCCCGCAAGGGACTCTTCTCCCAGCTCATCGTCGGGCCGCTGTTCAACCGGCACCGGATCCTCACCCAGGTGGCGGCCGACAACGTCAACATCGTCAAGCTGCTCCCGCCACTGATCTGCGGCCAGGAGGAGATCGACTACTTCGTGGACGCCCTCGACGACGTCCTGAACGACGCTCACCGGAACTCCTCGCTCGTCTTCGAGTTCGGCAAGACCCTGGCAAAGAGCGCCCTCCATCGCTGAGGACGAGCCGCACGTGTCACCCGGCGACGAGGGCCGCTCGATCCGGCCGGGCGACCGCATCCTCCTCACCGGGGCGACGGGGTTCATCGGCTCGGCGCTCGCCCACGCGCTCGTCGAACGCGGGGCGGACGTGGTCGCTACCGTCCAGCCCGGCGCCCATCTCGGGGGGCTCGGGAACCTCGACGTCGCGAGGGTCGAGGCCGACGTCCGCGACGGTGAGGCGATGCGCCGGGCGGCGGTCGGCTGTCGCTACGTCTTCCACGTGGCGGCGCTGTACCGGTTCTGGGCGCCCAACCCCCACGACTTCTACGACGTCAACGTCGGCGGCACCCTGCACGTGCTCGAGGCCGCCCGGAGGGCGGGCTCCGAGCGGATCGTCTACACGAGCACCGTGGGCACGATCGGGCTGCACCACGCGGAGCGCGCCCCCCGCAGCCATGTGCCGTTCGGCCGGCCGGCACGGGAGTCGGACTGGCCGCGGGTCGAGCACCTCTTCGGCGCCTACAAGCGGTCGAAGTACGTGGCCGAGCACGAGGTGTTGCGTGCCGCCGCCGAGGGGCTCCCCATCGTCCTCGTCCAGCCCACCCTTCCGGTCGGGCCGCGCGACACCGCCCCCACTCCGACGGGGCGGACGATCCTCGACTACCTGAACGGCCGCATGCCGGGCTACGTGGACACCGCGCTCAACGTCGTCGACGTGGAGGACGTTGCCCTCGGCCACGTGCTGGCGGCCGAACGCGGGCGCCAGGGCCGCAGCTACGTCCTCGGAGGCGAGAACCACTCCTTCCGGAGGATCCTCCAGCTTCTCTCGGAGATCACGGGCCTTCCCGGCCCCCGGCTCCGGGTGCCGGCGGCTGCAGCTCTCACCGCCGCCAGACTCTCCGAGGCGTTCGAGGGCCGGCTGGCCAGGCGACCGCCGTCGGTCCCTCTCGAGGCGGCCAGGATGGCGACGACGAAGATGGTCTACGACGACTCACGGGCACGAGAGGAGCTCGGCTACTCCTCCCGACCGGCCCGGGTCGCGCTCGAGCGGTCCGCACGGTGGTTCGCCGAGAACGGCTACGTCTCCGAGCGGAGGCTCGCCCGGCTCCGGTGGCCGGTCTGACCCGCCCCCGCAGGGCGTGGCGGGGCGCGGTGCCTGTGCTCCTCGCCGCCGGGTTGCTCGCCGGCTGCACGACCGGCCGCGTCGCCGAGGACGGCACGACCTCGGTGCCGGGAGGATCGGCACCGCCGACCTCGATCGTCCCGACGACGGTTCCGGGAACCACCGAGAGCGGGCGGCTCTCCTTCCTCGGATCGGTCGAGCGCCTGCCGGTGATGCCGGTGGCGAGCGGCGAGACCGCCACACTCGTCCCTTCTCCTGGTACCCGGGGGTACCGACACGTCGTCCAGGTGGCCTACCGCCAGCTCGGCTCCGGCAAGCCGCTCGTCCTCATCCCCGGCCAGGACGCCTCGATGGCGTGGTGGTCACCACCGGTTCTCCAGACGCTCGCCCAGCACTACGCCGTGACGGTCTTCGATCCGCCCGGGGTGGGCTACTCCGGCCCGCCGAGCTCCGGCCCCTCGGTGCAGTCGTTCGCCGACGTCACCGCCGGCCTCATCGGCGAGCTCGGCCTGAAGGATCCCGTCGTGCTCGGGTGGGGAATGGGCGGCCAGGTCGCGCTGGCGCTCGCCGAGCGCCATCCGGGACTGGCGGGCGACCTCGTCCTCCTCGACACCGGCATCGCCAGTGCCCAGAGTGTCGAGGCCGAGCCGTCGGTGCGGGCGGTGCTCGACTCGCCGTCCAGCACGCTGGCCGAGCTGGCCGATCTCGCCTTCCCGCCCGGCGAGAGCCGCGCCCGTCAGGCGTGGCTGGCCGAGCTCCTGGGGCAGATCCCCGACACCGTCACGAGTTCCGCCGTGTCGATGGAGGCCGCGCTCGAGCAGTCGGCCTGGAGCACCCGGTCGCTCGGGGCCGGCACGGGCTCGCTCAAGCTTCCCGTGCTCGTCATGGGCGGCAACTTCGACCCGGTCTTCCCCGCAGTCGACACCGTGGCGCTCGCCTCCATGATCCCCGGTGCCCAGCACTATCTGTGGAACGGGACCGGGTACGCCGGTTTCGCCCAGGACCCGACCCAGTTCGCCACTCTCGTCGAGGACTTCACCGGCTGACGCGCCCGACCTCGTCGAGGATGAACATGGTCTGGGTGGAGCGGACGCCTTCCATGCCCTGGAGCCGCTCGAGGACGACGTCCCTCAGCGTCTCGACGTCCGGCACGCGCACGAGGACGACGAAGTCGAAGCCCCCCGCGGTGAGGGCGACGTACTCGGCGCCGGGCAGCTCCCGCAGCTCTGTGCGCAGCTCCCTCCACGAGCGCTGGTCCGAGTTCACGACGATCAGGGCGGCGACGTCGAGACCGAGGCGGTGAGGGTCGGTGCGGACCGTGAACCCTGTGATGACCCCTTCGGCCCGCATCCTCGCGATCCGTTGGTAGGCATTGGCTCTCGAGACGCCGACGACCTCGGCCATCTCGCTGACGGAGCGCCGGGCGTCGCTCGAGAGTAGCTCCACGAGCCGCCGGTCCACCTCGTCGAGGGGCGCCCGAGCAGAGCGTCCAGTCTTCGGCTCCAGGGGTGGGGTCATTTCGGACAAGTGTATACAGCCAAGCCGTCATCGTGACATATCGTCTTGCAGCGGTGCCATGTCGGTGATGTTCTTCGCCGAGCTGGGCATAATTCGAGACGTTCTCGATCCGAGGAGGGGATCATGGCGACGGCGAGCGGATACTCCCCGGTCATCGATTCGGGCGACGGGCTGCGCGTGGAGCTCGACCGCGACCATCCGGGCTTCGCCGACCCGCAGTACCGGGCCCGGCGGGACGAGATCGCGTCCATCTCGGCGGGACACCGGCCCGGCCGCCCGATCCCCAGGGTGGACTACAGCGAGATCGAGCACGGCGTCTGGCGCATCGTCTCCTCCGAGCTCGCCCCGAAGCATGCCCGCTACGCCTGCAGGGCCTTCAACGCCGCCCGGGAGGCACTCTGCCTGCCGACCGACCACGTTCCCCAGCTCGACGAGGTGAGCGACCTCTTGAAGCCGCTCACCGGGTTCCGGTACCAGCCGGTGGCCGGACTGGCGCCGCTTCGCGAGTTCTACGGTGCCTTCGCCGACCGCCAGTTCTTCTCCACCCAGTACCTGCGCCACCACTCGGTGCCCCTCTACACGCCGGAGCCGGACATCATCCACGAGGTCATCGGCCACGCCAATCAGCTCGCCGACGACGACTTCGCCCGGATCTGCGAGGAGGTGGGCAAGGCGGTCGACCGCACCGAGTCGGCCGAGGCGCTCGCCTTCATGTCCCGGGTCTTCTGGTTCACCCTCGAATTCGGGGTCGTGATGGAAGACGGTGAGCCGAAGGCGTACGGAGCCGGCATCCTCTCGTCCTTCGGCGAGCTCGACGTCTTCCAGGCTGCCGAGATCCGCCCGCTGGACTTCGCCGAGATGGGCTCGATGGAGTACGACATCACGCACTACCAGCCGGTCCTCTACGCGGCGGGATCCTTCCCCGAACTGGTCGACCAGCTGACCGGCTTCTACTCCACCTACGACGACGAGGCCCACGAGCGTCTGGCTGCGTTCGCGGTCAAGTAGCGTCCCCCGGGGGACGCCGACGGCGGCGTCGCCCATCGGAGGCGCGGCTCATGGTTCACGTGTCGGGTACCTGCGACGAGCGCTTCGCCCCGGTCCGGCAGGCCTTCGAGGCGAACTTCGAGCGCGGCCTCGACGTCGGTGCGTCCGTCGCCGTCTATCTCGACGGGGAGCCCGTCGTCGACCTGTGGGGAGGATTCGTCGACGAGAGCCGTCAGGAGCCCTGGCGCGAGGACACCATCATCAACGTCTGGTCGACCACGAAGACCATGACGGCGCTCTGCGCCCTCATGCTGGCGGACGCCGGCGAGCTCGACTTCGCCGCCCCTGTTGCCCGCTACTGGCCCGAGTTCGCCGCCGCCGGCAAGGAGGCGCTCGAGGTCCGCCATCTCATGGGCCACACGGCCGGACTGTCGGGGTGGAGCGAGCCGATGGCGGTCGAGGACCTCTTCGACTGGGAGAAGGCGACGAGCCTGCTCGCGGCCCAGGAGCCGTGGTGGGCTCCCGGGTCCGCTTCCGGCTACCACGCCGTGACCCAGGGCTACCTCGTCGGCGAGGTCGTCCGACGGGTGAGCGGGCGCAGCGTAGGCAGGTTCTTCGCCGAGGAGATCGCCGGACCGCTCGGGGCCGACTTCTTCATCGGCACGCCGCCGGAGGCCGACCACCGGGTCGCGCTCGTGATCCCGCCCGAGAATCTGCCGAGCCTGGCCGACCTGCCGGGCGACAGCCTGACGGTCCGCACGCTCGGCAACCCGCCCCTCGAAGGCGCGAGCTCGTGGTCCGTTCCCTGGCGCCGTGCGGAGATCCCCGCTGCGGGTGGGCACGGCAACGCCCGCTCGGTGGCCGCGGTGCACTCGGTCATCGCCTGTGGGGGCGAGGCGCGGGGCGTCCGTCTCCTCTCCGGCGAGGGCTGCGAGCGGATCTTCGAGGAGCAGTCGAACGGCCCGGACCTCGTCCTCGGCGTGCCGATCCGCTTCGGCATGGGCTTCGGCCTCTCGGGCGAGATGATGCCTGCCGGCCCGCGCACGTACTTCTGGGGCGGCTGGGGCGGATCGCTCGTCGTCGCCGACCTCGACACGCGGCTGTGCGTCGCGTACGTCATGAACCGGATGGAGTCCGGCCTCGTCGGCGACGATCGCGGGGCCTCCGTCGTCCTCGCCGCGGCGGCGGCTGCGATGGTCTGAGAGAGCGCCGGGGCTTACACCCCGCTCCGCTGGCGGAGCGCCCGTCTCGTTCGGAGCATCCGGAGAAGTTTGCGCAGGAGGAATCCCATCGGGCCCGACTGTACCGGCAGGTGGCGCGATCGCTCGGGCACCGGGCTGGCTCCGCCTGCCCGAGTGCCCGACTCATCTCCCTCCTCTTCCCGTCCGAGGTCCGGGACGACAGCCGGAGTGGCGGGTCGTACGGCGGCGACCGACGGCGGCCGGGGGTGTCTGTGCCGAGGGGCCTGTCCGGACCCAGGTGATGCCTCGACGGCCGGCGCAGCGGTGAGCGGGCGGCCCACAGG
>JAKACF010000413.1 GCA_021821585.1 Actinomycetes bacterium | reverse complement strand
GAGCTCGTGGCGGATGACGGCGCCGGCCGGCAGCCAGAGGGGCAGTCCGGAGCCGACGAGCGGGTCTGTCGCGAAGACGGCGAGGTCCCGGTTCAACTCCCGGTAGTCGCGGGCCTCGCCCTCGTGGTGCTTCCTGTCCATCGTGCTCCTTCGGGTCGGGCCCCGGAGCAGCGGTCAGAAGCAAGAACGCCCCGGAGCCGTGCTCCGGGGCTGTGTGAGTGCGTCAGCGCCGCACGCTAGCGCCGGAGGTCGTCCGGCGTCGTCGTCACCTGTGGCGCGTGCATGGTCCTCATCGTACCCGCGCCCGCCCGCTGGCCGAGTGCTGCTCAGCTGATCCCCGACCGGCCGCGGCAGTCACCCCATGCAGGTGAGGTGGAGACCCGGCGCGGACACGCACGCTGGAGAGGGCGGGACAACCGCGTCGACAGCGCAAGGGGCCGGCGAAAGGAGAGCGGAGATGGGTGATGACGGCGTTCACGGTCCGATCGACTTCTTGCTGATCGAATTCCCCGACGACCGCCCGAGGGGCGAGGCGGCGGAGGCGCTGCTCGACCTCGTCGACAGGGGCATCGTCCGGCTGTACGACATCCTCGCCATCGAGAAGGATCGCGACGGCGTGGCGAGGGAGCTCCGGGTCGAGGATCTCGGCAGCAACAGTGCCTTTTCGACCCTGGCGGGCGCCCGTTCGGGCATCCTCAGCGACGAGGACGTCGGCGAGGCCGCCAACGCCCTCGAGCCCGGCACCATGGCCGCCCTGGTCGTCTACGAGAACACGTGGGCGGTCCCGTTCGTGGCGGCCGCCCGGCGCGCCGGCGGGCAGGTGGTCGCGAGCGCCCGGATACCCGCACAGGATCTGATGGATGTCCTCGACGTGCTCGAGGCCTTCGAGAAGGCGAGCTGAGGAAGAACGATGCCACGACTGATTCGGGGAGTAGCGAGGACGGCGGTGGTAGCCGGCACGGCGTCGGCGGTCTCGGGGCGCGTCCAACGTCGGCAGGCCGAGAAGTACGCACAGCGTGACGCGGAGGCCGCCGCCGGGGGCGCGCCGGCATACCAGGGCTCCCAGCCCGCAGAGCAGCCGACGCCGTCTCAGACGGACGTCATCCAGCAGCTCAAGGATCTTGCCGAGTTGCACGCCCAGGGCGTGCTCACCGACGAGGAGTTCGCCGTCCAGAAGTCGAAGCTCCTGAACGGCTGACACCGGGTGAGACCGGGGGCGGAGAGGGAGGGCTCCGGCCGGGAGGCCAGTGACGCGACGCCGCCAGCTGGTGCGCCGGCGTGCGCCCACGCTCGGGACCGCTGACGGGCTGCCAGGCTGAACCCGCTGGGTTCGCCACCCGCACAGGTGGGGATGGCTCAGCGTGCAGGCGCGACGACGAAGGACCCTTCCATGCCCTCCTCGGCATGGCCGGGCACCGGGCACAGGTAATCGTAGGTTCCGGCTCTCGAGGCAGTGAAGCTGAAGGTGCCGGCCTGCATCCCGGCTGCCGTCGACTCGCCGAGGAACCACAGTGCCGCCCCGGGGAAGGCCGGCTCGCCCGCCATCATCGGCATCCAGTCCGACCGGGCCGCCGGAACGGTCACCACCAGCCCGTGTGCCATGTCGGAGTCGGCGTTGACGAGCTCGACCGACACCCTGGCACCGGCGGGCACGACGACGGTCGGGTCGGTCATGCCGGCGATGCGGAAGTTCTCGGCCGGCATCGAGGGGCTGGCGAGGACGACGAGGCGGACGGCCGACCCTGCGAATCTCAGGCGGTTGGCGGCGCGGTCGGCCGTGGCCCCGGCGGGCACGGCGCTGCCGAGCCGGTTCGCTTCTTCCGGGCTCACCCGAGGGCCGGGAGCGTCCGAGAAGATCCGGCCCATCACGCTTCCCGGGTCGTCGCCACCGCCCATCATGAAGCCGGGACGTGACTGCCCCCGCATCCACGCCGGTGCACGGGTGCCGCCCACCATCCAGGCGTAGCCGCCCCGCCCCATCGTCCAGCCGCCGGCTCCTCCGCCCATCATGGAGCCGGGACCGTAACGGCCGATCACCGACCGGTAGTAGGCGTAGGGGAGGCGGGTCGCACCCGCAGCCTGCGACCGGGAACTGCTGAGCGAGAGCCCGAGCCCGACTCCGAGGGCCGCCACCGCCACCACCCCGACGGCGGCAATCGCCACGAGGCGGTGACGGGGCCGCCCCGTCGGCGCACCCCCACCGGGCTCCGCCGGTGCGGTCACGGCGACGGGAGCTGGGCGACCACGAGGGGAATCGACGTCGTCGCCCTCCCGTACGCGCCGAAGGCGAGCTCCTCGATCCGGTCCGCACGCCCCAGAGGAATGGCGCGGGGAATCGAGAACATGGTCCCATCCTCGAGGACGACGGTCGGAAGGGGTAGGGCCGTTCGTCATGAACCGGGAGCGCCGTCACCCGGGACCATGTCAGGCGGCGAGGCCGCCGGACGACGCATCGTGGCGCTCGGCGGCGCGAGAAGGAGTGTCGCGGCGCCGCCTCACGACCGCAACGCCGCTTCGCTCTACCCCGTAGTGCGGGATGACGCCCGCCGAACGGCTCGCGTGCTCAGGTGGCGCGGGTCCTCGCGACGACGAACCACTGTCCCTCGAACAGGATCTCGCCGCCGATCTCCCCGGCCAGCTGATCGCCGGTGAAGT
>JAKACF010000412.1 GCA_021821585.1 Actinomycetes bacterium | reverse complement strand
GCTGGCCATCGGTGCCGGGCTGGCGGCGACCGGGGAGGGGCGCACGGCTGTCGACGGCGCCATCCTCGGCTGGTCTCCGAGGGGCCGGTCCGACTTCGCCGAGCTGGCGGGCGAGATCGCCCGAGCTCGCCCCGAGGTCGTGGTCGCCATGTGGACACAGGACAACCAGTGGGTGCAGCGCCACGGCATCGCCGCCTACGAGACGCAGGTGCTCGGGCCGCTCCTCTCGCTGCTGCTCGCTCGCGGCGACGGCGTCCGTGGCGTCGTCTTCGCCGGCCAACCGCCCCAGCCTCCCTCGCACTCCTGGATGCCGGACGTCCACGCCGACGTCTATGCCCCTCGGGGGATGATGATGTGGCAGCAGGCCGTCACGGACGAGTCGCGGCGGCTGCCCGGTCGTGTCGCCTTCGCACCGGCGACGGCGATGCTCGAATTCGCCGGGAGGTATGCCACCTGGCTCCCGTCGCCAGGAGGGCGTCTCGCGCGGGTGCGCCAGCTCGACGACTTCCATCTCTGCTTGAACGGCGGCGTGCGCTACGGCGCAGGCGTGGTCGAGGGGCTCGTCCGCCTGCTCGGCCTCCCCCCGCCGAAGGCGAACTGGTGGCTCGGGTCCTTCGCTGCAGCACGACGCTGGTCCCAGCTCCCCGGCTACCCGTCCGGGATGTGCCCGAACGACCCGCCGCCGCGGCTCACGCCCGGGAACGCCGAGGACCAGACGACCTGACGGCCGCCCACCTCGCCGCCCGGCCCGAGCGCCCGGGCCGGCGGCCCCGACCCGACCCGTCCGGATCTCGACGCGCCGTGCCGGCGACCGGCGGCCCTGCGGCCCCGTCCCGGTCCTCGAGCTCACCCGGTCGGTCCACCGGCCCGTGCGGGCTGGCGCGCCACGACCACGTCCCCACCCGAGGAGGTGCTCGTGGCGCCCGGCCCGAGCGCCCGGACGAGCTCGTGCTCGAGCGCGGCCAGCCGGCCGCCGGGGAGGGCACCGGCCGAGACGACGACGGCGCCGATGCCGAGGCGTGCGAGCTGGCGCCGGAGCGCCGGCTCGTCTGCGGACCCGAAGGGGCGGGCGAGCGTGGCGACCGGCCCGCCGGAGAGCACCCAGGCGTCGCCGGCGGCAAGGAGCGGTGCTCCGCCCCCGAGACCGGCGACAGCCGGGAGGTAGCCGTATCCGTCCGCCAGCCGGTAGCGGAAGCCATCCTCGGTCTGCCACACGAGGGGGACCGTGGAGAAGTTCGAGATCGGCGGCTCGTCGAGGACCGTCGTCCCGGGCGGGAGAGAGCCGAGGCGAGCGGCGAGCCCCGCGGGCATGGCGACGCTCTCGACGGGCAGGGGATCGGGGCAGGCGAGGATCGCCAGCGAGAGGGCGAGGAAACCGGCGAGCGGCGGCAGGAGCCCCGCTGCCCGCCGCCCGTGGCTGGCGGCGAGCCGCTCGCCCAGCCGGTCGAGCGAGGCCGCGCTGAGGGCGGCGGCGAAGAGGGCCGTCACGAGCGAGAAGCGCAGCGGCCACACCTCGCTCGAGAGGGGCAGGTGGTCGAGAAGGACCGAGGGGAGCGGGATGCCGCTGGTCGTCTGAGAGCCCACCAGCCGCAGGTGGTCGCCGAGCTCGAACAGGACGCTCACCGCGCCGAGGGCGGCGAGCAGGCGGACGAACCGGTCCTTCCACAAGGTGACGAGGCCGGCGAGGCAGAGCACCACCACGCCGGCGCCGAGGTAGCCGTTGACCTCACCGGCGACGGCGGCGGGAAGGCCTCTGAAGGGAACGACGAGGCTCTCGAGCGGGCTGCCGACCCGCGGGACCGGGATCGCCCCGGGGAGGTGCTGCGGGCCGGCGAAGGCGAACCACAGCGGGTAGGCGAGGATGCCGGTCGCCACGACGGTGGCGGTGGCGAGCGAGAGAGCCGCCGGGCGAAGGCGCCCGGCGAGCTGCCCCCGGGCGAACATCCAGGCTGCGGAGAGGGCGAGCACGACCGTCACAGGGACTGCCAAAAGGAGGAGGGGCTCGAGGCCGACGAGGCCCTGCAGGCCGGCCGCCAGGCCGAGGAGCGCCCCGAGGCGCACCGGCGGATGGCGCTGGAGGGCGAGCGACTCGTACAGCAGGGCGGCGACGACAGGGAGGAGGGCCAGCATCGTCACCTGCAGGTGGCCTTGTGTCATCTCGGTGGTGAGGCCGGCCGACCAGCCCGCCAGGGCGCCTCCCGTGAAGGTGGCGAGGCGTCGTTCCAGGTAGCGGTTCAGCACGAGGTAGGTCGAGAAGGCCGTGAGCACCGGGGCGAGTGTCAGCGCGACGTCGTAGGAGATGACGGGGCCGGCCGCCGCCGTGAGAGGCCAGAAGACGATCCCGAGCAGCGGCGTGCCGACGTTGGCGGCGAGGTTGATCCCATGTGGGGCGAACATGGCGCCGGAGAAAAACGGGTTCGTGGCGGCGCCGAGAGCGTGTGGGATCCAGGCGAGGAACCAGAGACCCTGGGGCGGGTCGCCGAGCTCGCCGCCGAGCAGCCCGGCAGGGTGCGGGGAGAGCCAGACCGAGCGGAGGAGGGCGATGCCGCCGGCCGTGTAGAGCACCAGGGCGAGCGCGCCGGGGCCGAGCCCCGACCGGCGCCGACGGCGGCCGGTTGCCGAGGTGCTGAGCGCCGGCAGCCTCACGGCCGCTTCGG
>JAKACF010000036.1:13921-14582 GCA_021821585.1 Actinomycetes bacterium | reverse complement strand
GCGTCGGCCGGCAGGGCGGTCAGAGGACGGGGCGTCCTCCGGTCACGGCCACGCGGGCTCCCGAGATGTAGCTGCCGTCGTCGGAGGCCAGCAGGACGTAGACCGGTGCCAGCTCGACTGGCTGCCCGGGCCGCCCGAGCGCCGTGTTGGAGCCGAATTGCTCGACACTCTCCTGAGGCATCGTCGAGGGGATCAGCGGGGTCCAGATCGGACCAGGCGCGACGCTGTTGACCCGGATCCCGCGAGGGCCGAGCAGCTGGGCGAGACTGGCGCAGAGGTTCGCGATCGCTGCCTTGGTGGCTGCGTAGGGAGCGAGCGTCGGGTTCGGCATGTCGGAGTTCACCGACGAGCTCCCGATGATGGAGGATCCGGGTCCCATGTGGGCGAGCGCCGCCTTGCAGAGGTGGAACATCGCCGAGAGGTTCGTCGCGATCGTGTGGTCCCACTCCTCGTCGGGGACGTCCTCGAGGGACTCGTGGGTCATCTGGAAGGCGGCGTTGTTGACAAGGACGTCCACCCTTCCGAACTCCTCGACTGCCCTCCGCACGATGTCGCGGCAGTGCTCGGGAGACGACACGTCTCCTGGGACGAGGACGGCCCTCCGGCCGCTGTCCTCCACGTGGCGAGCCGTTTCCTCGGCATCCTCGTGCTCGCTGAGGTA
>JAKACF010000036.1:0-13911 GCA_021821585.1 Actinomycetes bacterium | reverse complement strand
GAGGACATCGGCACCTTCACGGGCGAAGGCGATCGCGACTGCTCGTCCTATGCCGCTGTCAGCTCCCGTCACGACGGCGGCCTTGCCCTCGAGCCTGCCGTGTCCCACGTAGCTCGTCTCGCCGCAGTCCGGCCTCGGTTCCATCTCCGACTGGCGGCCGGGCGGCTCTTGGTGCTGGGGCGGCTGGCTCATGCAGGTGCCATACCCACTCGAGGCGCCACCGTCCGATGGCGCGCCTGTGCCGAGTCGGTCCCCGCGACGGCGTGACGTCTCCCGCTCTGGGGACGCGGCGAGGACGGCGGCGGCACGGCGCTCGGTGTCGGCGCCAGTGCCCGCGTACCATGCGGCGGTGGAGCACGAACGCCACCCGTTGCCGCCCGAGGACATCACTGCAGCGGCACGCACGAGCTTCGACGGCACCCCGGACGCCCGCCTGCGCTTCCTCCTCCAGCGGCTCGTCGAGCACCTCCACGCCTACGCGCGTGACGTCCGGCTCACGACGTCGGAGTGGGAGGCAGCCATCGCCTTCTTGACGGACGCCGGCCACCGCTGCACTGACCGCCGCCAGGAGTTCGTTCTCCTCTCGGACACCCTCGGCCTCTCGATGCTCGTCGACGCCCTGCAGAACTCCCCGCAGGCCGGTGTGACGGAGTCGACTGTGGTCGGCCCGTTTCACGTCGACGGCTCGCCGGTTCGCCCGATGGGCTCGTCGACCGCCGAGCAGGAGGGGAGCGGGGAACCGATGTTCGTCTCCGGGACTGTCCGTGGGATCGACGGGCCACCGGTCGCAGGGGCCGTCCTCGATGTCTGGCAGAACGCCGCGAACCGGCTTTACGCGGTCCAGGATCCTGACCAGCCGTTGGAGAACCTGCGCGGCCGCTTTCTGACGGGGGCCGACGGAGCGTTCTCCTTCTGGGCGGTCCGTCCAGTCGACTACCCGATCCCGGACGACGGACCCGTGGGGAGAATGTTGGCGGCAACCGGGCGTCACCCCTGGCGACCCGCCCATCTGCACCTCATGGTCTCGGCCGCCGGGTACCACACGGTGGCGACGCACCTCTTCGACCGGACGAGCCCCTACCTCGCCAGCGATGCGGTCTTCGGCGTGAAGCCGTCACTCGTGGTCGACTTCCTCGCCCATGGGCCCCACGAGCCTGGAGCGCCTGAGGGGTGGGCCGGTACCTGGTACTCGCTGGAACGAGACTTCGTGTTGGCGCCGGCCGAGGCTTGATCGGCTGAGAGGGCTCGAGCAACAGCGAGCAGGTCGCGCAGTTGGGCCCGTGGGCCCAGCTCTGCGCTGCGGTGCCGGGATGAGTTCATCTGTGGACGGAAGGTGTTCCCACCGCCGCCACCTCGAGAGCGGCCGGCTGCCTCCTCCGGGGACGAGGCTCGCCTCCCACGGCGGGCGTCCTCATCGATAGCGAAGATCTTGGCCGCAGGAACTGTGCGCGTAGCGGCCTGCCTCGAGGTGAGGATCGTGCCGGCGCCCACGGCAGGTGCAGCTGCCCGCCGTGGGCGCCGAGGAGGGTCAGGCCGCGGCTTCCACGGCTCCGGCGTCCCGCAACACGGCGAGCAGGTCCGTGGCGTCGATGACGAGGTGGTCGGCTCCGCCGAGGCGCAGCTCCGTACCGGCGTAACGGGGGTAGAGCACGCGGTCACCGGGCTTGACCTTGATCAGCTCTTCGTCGTCACCCACCGCGATCACGAGACCGCGCTGTGGCTTCTCCTTGGCCGTGTCGGGGATCACGAGGCCGCTCGAGGTGACGCTCTCGTCTTCCAGCACCTTCAGCAGCACGCGGGCGCCGAGCGGTTCTACTTGTTCTGTCATCGCTGACTACTCCTTAATCGGTTGGTTTCGGGGCGTCCGGCCTCAAGCCCGCTTGCGCAGTCCGAGCAGCCGGTCGATCTGGGACTGGTCGAAGCCGACGACCGGTCGGCCGTCGATCTCGATCACCGGCACGCCGATGCGACCGGTGCGACGCACGAGGTCGTCGGCGGCCTTCTGATCGCGCGAGACGTCGATCTCCCTGAACGGCACTCCCTGGCTGCGCAGGTAGCCCTTCGCACGCTGGCACCACGGGCAGGTGGGCGTTGTGAAGACCAGCACGCGATGCCGGGTCTGGGTGGCGGGCATCAACGGACCTCCTTGGTCATTGCTCGCTAGGTGAGGGGTGGTCGGCAGGGCCGGCTCCGCGCCGGCGGTCGGTGACGATCTGGTGGACGATGTCGCACGCGTCGGCGATACGCGGCTCGATCAGCCGGTAGTAGACGGTCGTGCCCTCCCTGCGCGACTCCACCAGCCCTGCGTGTCGCAGCACGGAGAGATGTTGGCTGGCATTGGGCAGACTCATGCCGAACAGCTCGGCGAGGTCGCCCACGCAGCGCTCGGCGTGGCGGAGCGCATCGATGAGGAGCAGGCGCTTCGGATCGGTCAGGACCTTGCAGAGCTCGGCATGCGACCTGAAGGCGGCGTCCTCAGCGGGCGATGCCGTCGTGGCTTCCGAGCTCATGACGACGAGGATACCAGTGATTGCATGGTTGCGCAATCAAGACAGTAGAGGCTGGCGACCGACGACGTGGGCCGGGGACGCTGGAACCGCCCAGCGGGGGTCTCGGCGCTGGCACCGAGGCTCGTGGACGACGTCGCGGCGCCATGCCCGTCCGCTGACCCTCCCACCTCGGGGGACATGGACGCGCCCCGGTCTGCGCGCCCCGAGCCCCGCCGCCGGCCGGCGGCGGCGTCCGGTGCCACCGGATGCCGGGTGGCGGATCGCCGTCCGTGGACGGAGGGTCGCCGCTCGTGGCGAGTGGGGCGGGCGGGATAGGTGCCCGACGATTGTGGGTAGCTAACCGCCGCTCGTATTCACCGAGGCAGAGGCCCGATGCCGACCCAGACAGAAGTCCTAGATGCGATCGGCGACGACTGCGACTACGAGGCCGCCGGCGCCCGCTTGCAGATCCCGGCCGGGCAGGCCTACCTCATCGCCACGGGGCTGCCGGCAGACGGCGGTGACACCTTCCCCCCTGACGAGACGCCGAGCAGACCGGGCAGGATCAAGGGAAGCACTCAGCAGCTCGTCTACCAGCGACCACGCGCTGCCAACCCGATCCAGAAGTCGGAGGTGCAGGAGTGGATCCGTGGGCGGGCGGCAGGCGACGGGCAGATGGTCGCGGCGGCACGGTCGAGAGACGCGGAACCGGGCCGGCCCCGAGACACCGACGACACCGACGTCTGCCACGTCCTCACCCGCCAGCACGACCTGGTCACCGCCCTCATGGAGCAGCTGAAGGCCATCCCCGGGGTGACCAAGGGAGGAAGCGAGGTGCACCAGTCCCGGCGCAAGTCGATCGTCGACATGATGACGGTGGAGCTCTCCAAGCACGAGACGGCGGAGCAGGAGCACTTCTGGCCGGCGGTGCGCGACTTCTTCTCTGAGGGAGAGGAGATCCTGGAGCAGGCCCTCGAGCAGGAACGGGAGGGCAAGGACAGCCTGGTCGCGCTCGGCAGGACCGAGCCGTCGGAGGAGCGCTTCGACGAGCTGGTCGAGGAGCTCGAGAAGCGGCTCCGCAAGCATGTGGCCTTCGAGGACAAGGTTCTCCTGTCCGTTTGGAATTCCATGCCGGAGGAGGACCGGCGGGCGATCGGTGAGCGGATCCTCCAGGCGGAGCAGCACGCGCCCACGCGACCCCACCCGCATGCTCCTGAGCAGCCTGCCGCCGCCGTCAAAGCGGCTGCCGCGTCAGCCGCGCCGCTCGACAAGGCACGCGACGCGCTCGGCAACCGTCCCGCCAAGCGCCGCGGCCGGGCCGCAGAGGAGCCGAACTCACCCACTGAGGAGGAGCGATGAAGATCAACGACTGGCCCGTACTCCGTCAGGCGCGGGGAGCCGACAAGCTGGGCCGCGGACAGGCTGTCAAGTCCTCGGCCTCGTCGCACCTGAGTCCCCGCGTGGTCGAGGCCGACAAGATCGCGAAGTCGGTCTGCCCCTACTGTGCCGTCGGCTGCGGCCAGAACGTCTTCGTGAAGGATGAGAAGGTCGTCCACATCGAGGGGGACCCCGACTCCCCGGTGAGCCGCGGGAGACTGTGCCCGAAAGGCTCGGCCAGCCTGCAGCTCACCACCGGGTCCTCCCGTCGTTACGAGGTGCTCCATCGCAAGCCGGGTGCCGCCGACTGGGAGGTGCTCGACCTCGACACCGCCATGGACATGGTGGCCGACCGGGTCATCGAGACTCGCCGGCAGACCTGGCAGTGGCAGGACGAGGACGGTCGGGACGTGCGCCGCACGCTCGGCATCGCCAGCCTCGGCGGCGCCACGCTCGACAACGAAGAGAACTACCTGATGAAGAAGCTGTACACCGCCCTCGGGGTGATACAGGTAGAGAATCAGGCCCGAGTCTGACACTCCTCCACCGTCCCCAGTTTGGGGACATCGCTTGGCAGGGGAGGAGCCACCACCTTCCAGCAGGACCTCCAGAACGCCGACTGGATCGTCATCGAGGGATCCGACATGGCCGAGTGCCACCCCGTCGGGTTCCAGTGGGTGATGGAGGCGAAGGCACGGGGGGCGAAGCTGATCCACGTCGACCCGAGGTTCACCCGCACGAGCGCGGTCGCCGACCTTCACGTACCGCTGCGCCCCGGGAGCGACATCGCCTTTCTCGGCGGGATCATCAACTACGTCCTCCAGAACGAGAAGTACTTCCGCGACTACGTCGTCGCCTACACCAACGCCCCGACGATCATCAACGAGGACTTCCGTGACACCGAGGACCTCGACGGCGTGTTCTCCGGTCTGGACGAGGAGGAGCGGAGCTACGACTTCCACACCTGGATGTACGAGGGCGTGGAGGTGCAGGCCGCCTCGGGCCAGCGTGACCAGGAGTACCAGGACCGGGCGCAGCAGGAGGGCCAAGAGAGCCAGTCCGGTGGCGGCCAGGGCAAGAGCCGCCAGGCGACGTCGTACCGGGCTGGCCGCGGCGAGTCCCACGGCTCGGGCGGCGTCAAGGTCGGCCAGGGCGGCGAACGGGACGACACGCTGCAGCACCCGCGCTGTGTCTTCCAGATCCTGAAGCGGCACTACTCCCGCTACACCCCGGAGATGGTGGAACAGATCTGCGGAGTTCCCCAGGACGCGTTCCTCGAGGTGTGCAGGACCCTCGCCGACGATGCCGGGCCGGATCGCACTGGGGCCTTCTGCTATGCGGTCGGCTGGACACAGCACACCGTTGGCGTGCAGTACATCCGTGCCGCCGCCATCCTGCAGCTGCTGCTCGGCAACATCGGCCGGCCCGGCGGAGGGATCCTCGCTCTGCGCGGCCATGCCAGCATCCAGGGGTCCACCGACATCCCGACGCTGTACAACCTGCTCCCTGGGTACATCCCGATGCCCCATGCCCACGACGACGAGAACCTCGAGAAGTTCCTCGAGGGAGCCTCGACCGACAAGGGCTACTGGGGGGACATGAAGTCGTACACCGTCAGCCTGCTCAAGGCGTGGTGGGGTCCGGCCGCCACGCCGGAGAACGACTTCTGCTTCGACTACATCCCGCGCCTCACCGGGAGCCACAGCACCTACGAGACCGTCATGGCCCAGATCGACGGCACCTGCAAGGGGTACTTCATCTGGGGCGAGAACCCGGCCGTGGGCTCCGCCAACGCCAAGATGCAGCGCCTCGGCATGGCCAACCTCGACTGGCTGGTGGTGCGGGACTTCTCGCTCATCGAGTCGGCGACATGGTGGAAGGACGGACCGGAGATCGAGACGGGCGAGCTCGTGACCGAGGACATCAAGACGGAGGTCTTCTTCTTCCCGGCGGCCGCGCACACCGAGAAGAACGGCAGCTTCACCAACACCCAGCGGATGCTCCAGTGGCATCACGCCGCGATCGAGCCGTACGGGTCGGCGAGAAGCGACCTCTGGTTCGCCTACCACCTCGGTCGCCTCATCAGGGAGAAGCTGGCATCCACCGCAGAGGCCGCCGACGAGCTCAACCGGCCGATCCTCGATCTCACCTGGGACTACCCGACCGAGGGCTCGATCGCAGAGCCGTCCGCCGAGGCGGTCCTCGCCGAGATCAACGGGTGGGACGGCGACGGCCAGCCACTCACCTCCTACGAGCAGCTGAACGAGGACGGCTCCACCGCCTGTGGCTGCTGGATCTACTGCGGCGTGTACACGAACGGCGTCAACCAGGCAGCACGGCGTAAGCCCGGCAAGGAGCAGAACTGGGTTGCCGGGGAGTGGGGGTGGGCATGGCCGGCCAACCGCCGCATCCTCTACAACCGGGCGTCTGCCGACCCCTCCGGCAAGCCGTGGAGCGAGCGCAAGGCGCTCGTATGGTGGGACGAGGACAACGCCGAGTGGACGGGCCACGACATCCCCGACTTCGCGAAGTCGAAGTCGCCGTGGCACCGTCCACCGCCTGACGCGCGAGCTGCCGAGGCGCTGTCGGGCACGGATGCGTTCGTGATGCAGGCCGACGGCAAGGCATGGCTGTTCGTGCCGGCCGGGCTCACCGACGGCCCGCTCCCGACCCACTACGAGCCGCAGGACTCACCGGTGCCGAACCTGTTGTACTCCCAGCAGCGAAACCCGGTCCGCCAGGTCTTCAACCGCAAGTACAACCGGTACCACCCGAGTCCCTCCGAGCCGGGGTCGCAGCTGTTCCCGTATGCGATCACCACCTACCGGCTGACCGAGCATCACACCGCCGGCGGGATGAGCAGGTGGGTGCCCTACCTCTCGGAGCTTCAGCCCGAGATGTTCTGCGAGGTATCTCCCGAGCTCGCCGCAGAACGGCATCTCGAGCACAACGGCTGGGCGACGATCGTCACGGCCCGCAACGTCATCGAGGCACGGGTCATGGTGACCGACCGGATTCGGCCCCTCACGGTCAACGGCAAGGCGATCCATCAGATCGGCTTGCCCTACCACTGGGGCAACAACGGCTACTCGACCGGCGATGCCGCCAACGAGCTCGCGGCCCTCTCGCTCGATCCGAACGTCCACATCCAGGAGGTCAAGGCGTTCAGCGGTGACATCCGGCCGGGGCGCCGGCCACGAGGTCCGGACCGGGTAGCGCTCGTCGAGGAGTACATCCGGCGGGCCGGGATCAACGACGAGACGGGCGTGGAGGTGCGCGGTGGCCGTTGAGATGAATCTGCTGGAGCGGGGCGACGTCGCGACGAGCAGCGGCTATCAGGGCCCTCCCCCGCGCATGGGGTTCTTCACCGACACGTCGGTGTGCATCGGCTGCAAGGCGTGCGAGGTCGCCTGCAAGGAGTGGAACCACGTCCCCGAGGACGGCCTCAACTTCACCGGGATGTCCTACGACAACACCGAGGGCCTCGGGGCCGACACCTGGCGGCACGTGGCCTTCATCGAGCAGAAGGTCGTCGGCACCGACGGCTCGGGACGGGACGGGATCCGGTGGCTGATGGCCTCGGACGTCTGCAAGCACTGCACCCATGCCGCCTGCCTCGACGTCTGTCCGACCGGGTCGCTCTTTCGGACCGAGTTCGGCACCGTTGTCGTGCAGGAGGACATCTGCAACGGCTGTGGCTACTGCATTCCCGCCTGTCCCTACGGCGTCATCGACCAGCGGCACGGCGACGGCCGCGCCTGGAAGTGCACCATGTGCTACGACCGGCTCTCGGTCGGGGTCGAGCCGGCCTGTGCCAAGACCTGCCCGACCGACTCGATCCAGTTCGGACCGCTCGAGGAGCTGCGTGCTCGCGCCGGAAAGCGGCTCGAGCAGCTTCGACGGTCCGGTGTCAACGACGCCCGGCTGTACGGCGCGGACCCCGACGACGGGGTGGGAGGGGATGGCGCCTTCTTCCTTCTCCTCGACGAGCCCGAGGTCTATGGCCTTCCACCGGATCCGGTCGTGACGACGCGCGACCTGCCCGCCATGTACCGCCGGGCAGGGGCAGCTGCGGCTGCGCTCGTCTCTGTCGTGGCCCTTGCATTCGGAGGAGTTCGGCGATGAGCAGCTCGGTCACCAAGGAGGGCCTGCAGGAGGTTCATCCCGGACGGGAGGCGGTGAGCCAGGTGCAGGCGTCGAGCGAGGTCACCCGGCGACCCCGTGAGCGGACGGGCGGCGGTGAGCGCTCGATGGTGGGGGAGGCGAACTTCCGCTCCTACTACGGCAAGCCGATCATCAACAAGCCCGTCTGGGAGGCACCCGACATACCGGGTTACCTCTTCCTCGGCGGACTGGCTGGTGCCAGTTCGGTGATGGCGGCGGCTGCGACCGCAACCCGCCGGGGCTCGCTCGCCAGGGCTCTCAAGCTGTCGAGCACGGCTGCCATCACGCTCTCCGGGGTTGCCCTCGTCCACGATCTCGGGCGGCCTTCCCGGTTCACCAACATGCTGCGGGTCCTGAAGCCGAGCTCCCCGATGAGCGTCGGCTCCTGGTTGCTGGCGGGCTTTGCGCCGCTCTCCGCTGCCTCGAGCCTGAGCGCCCTCACCGGCCGCCTCCGACCGATCGGCGCGGTGGGCACCGCAGGGGCCGCCCTCCTCGGACCAGCAGTGGCGACGTACACCGCGGCGCTGGTCTCCAACACAGCGGTACCCGCCTGGCACGAGGGGTACAAGGAGATGCCCTTCGTGTTCGCCGCCTCGGCCCTCAGTTCGGCGGCCGGAATGGGCCTCGTCGCTGCACCGCTGCAGGAATCCGGCTCGGCCCGGCTCATCGGTGTGGTCTCAGGAGCCGCTGAGCTCGGTCTCATGGAGCTGATGAAGCGGAACATGGGGGAGGTGAAGGAGGCCTTCACCGAGAGCGAGAAGGCGCACCGCTATGAGAAGGGCGCCAGGATCGCCATCGTTGCCGGCATCTCCGCAGGCGCTCTGCTCGGAAAGCGGAGCAGGATCGCCTCCGCCCTCGCAGGTGCTGGCCTCCTCATCGGGTCAGCCCTGTCTCGCTTCGCGATCTTCGAGGCCGGCCTCGAGTCGGCCGAGGATCCGCGCTACACCGTCGTACCTCAGCGTAGGAGGGCCGAGGAGAGGGATCGTGGCTGACCTGTTCGTGCTCGTCCAGGAGCACCACGAAGCGCTGATCGCCCTCATGGATGGCCTCGCTCACGGGCCCGAGCGCGAAGACCAGTCGCCCTCCGAGAAGAAGACGATGGCGAACCGGCTCGTGATGATGGCGTCGCGCCACGAAGCGGCAGAGGAGCGGTACCTCTGGCCGGCGGTGAGGCGTCTCGTCGAAGGGGGCGAGGAGATGGCGATGCACGCCATCGAGCAGGAGTCGACGGCGAAGCGGCTCCTGCACGACCTCGATCGGATCTCACCCGGCAACGTCGAGTTCGCCACCTTGGTCCGTCAGGTCTCCGCCGCGGTGCACGACCACGTCGCCTACGAGGAGGCCACGGTGCTCCCCTCGCTGAGACTCCGGATGGCCCCAGAGGACGTCGTGCGGCTCGGTGCTCTGTACATGAAGGCCTACCAAGGCGGTCCGACTCGCCCGCACCCGCTCACCCCGCCGCAGCCGTCGGTGCTCGGGTCGGCCGGCGCGGCCATGGCACTCGTCGACCGCACCCGCGACGTCCTCACCAGGCGCGGCCGGTAGCGCCTCGACGGCGCCGCGCTCTGTTGGCGAATACCTCTTCGCCGGCGTGTCTCCCCGCCGCGAGGCGACCGGCGCGCCGGGGTGCCCGGCTGTCGGTGGCGGGGATGGGGCTTTGCGGACCATCCGCCGGATCCCTGGCCCGGCCCGGCCAGGCAGGAGCCGCTCCGGGAAGGACCTGGTCCCGCCCCTCGCCGCCTCCAGCCCACAGCGGAGCGGGGCACTGCCTGCGGACACCACGGGCAAGGTACGGGAAGCTCCGGCGTCGGCCGCCTCCTCGCCGGCACCCGGAGCGGTCGCGGCGACGGTTCCGCCGAACGTCACAGCGGTTCTGTAGCCTCCGATCGAGATGCTGTCCGTCCACCGCTCCGAACGCGCCGACCGTCTGGTCGAGTCGCTCGGTGACCTCCTGCTCGAACCGCTCGCCGACCCCATGGCCGTCGAGGTCGTGGCGGTGCCGAGTCGGGGCGTGGAGAGGTGGTTGACCCAGCGGCTCTCTCACCGGCTCGGCGCAGCGATGGGGGCGGACGGGATCTGCGCCAACGTGGACTTCCCCTTCCCGGGCACCCTCGTCGGCGAGGCGACCTCGCTCGCCTGCGGCTTCGAGCCTGAGACCGATCCCTGGCCACCGGACCGGTCCGTCTGGCCGCTGCTCGAGCTCGTCGACGAGAACCTCGAGGAGAAGTGGCTCGAGCCACTCGTCGATCACCTGATGGCGGGGTCACCCGACGCCTCGGAGCTGCGCCGGTTCGCGACGGTGCGGCACCTGGCAGACCTCTACGACCGATATGCCGTCCATCGCCCGGACATGGTCCGCAAGTGGGCGGAGACGCCGGCGAGCACCAGCTCCGAGGGAGGATGGCAAGCAGAGCTCTGGCGGCGCCTCCGCCAGCGGATTGGCGTCCCCAGCCCTGCCGAACGTCTCGAGGACGCCACCAGCACGCTCGTCCAGCAGCCCGAGCTGCTCGACCTGCCGGCTCGACTCTCGCTGTTCGGCCTGACGCGTCTCCCAGCGAGTCACCTCCCCGTCCTGGAGGCGATCGCACGAAACCGGGACGTTCACCTCTTTCTCCTCCATCCCTCCGGGAAGCTCTGGGATGCCGTGGAGGCCGAGGCGGAGGACCTCTTCACCTATCCGGTCACGCGCAGCCACGACCCGACAGCCTCGCGAGCGGTGAACCCCCTGCTCCGCTCCTGGGGCCGTGACTCGCGCGAGATGCACCTCCTGCTCCGCTCACGCGGTGTCACCGATGGCGAGCACCGCCCTGTGCCGGAGCCGTCCGGCCCTCACCGGACGCTCCTCGAGTGCCTCCAGTCGGACGTCCGGGCCAACCGCGAGCCACCCGGCGGTCCGCGTACCAGCACCGAGGCAGATCCACGACCGCCGCTCGACCCCGGCGACGACAGCCTGCGCGTTCACTCGTGCCACGGTCGGCTCCGTCAGGTCGAGGTGATGCGGGACGCCATCCTCCACCTCCTCGCTGATGATCCGACGCTCGAACCGCGAGACGTCATCGTGATGTGCCCCGACGTGGAGTCCTTCGCTCCACTCATCCATGCGGTCTTCGGATCGAGCAACCAACCGGTGGTCTATGACGACGAGGATGCCCACTGGCCGAGGGAGCCGGGGCCGCCACAGGTTCGCGCCCGGATCGCCGATCGTTCGATCCGACAGACGAATCCCGTGCTCGGCGTGGCAGCGAAGCTGCTGGAGCTCGCTTCCGGGCGCCTCCCCGCCTCCGATGTGCTCGACCTGGCAGGGAGCGAGTCGGTGGCACGGCGGTTCCACTTCGACGAGGACGAGCTCGGCCAGCTGGAGCGGTGGGTCGGCGAGACGGGCATCCGATGGGGTCTCGACCGCGAGCACCGGGCGCCATGGCGTCTCGACCACGTGCCCGACAACACCTGGCAGGCCGGCCTCGACCGACTGCTGCTCGGCGTCGCGATGGCCGAGGAGGAGCAGCGGCTGTTCAGCGGGGTCCTCCCGCTCGACGACGTGTCCAGCGGCGCCGTCGAGCTGGCGGGCCGGTTCGCCGAGTTCGTGGACCGGCTGGGGACGGCGGTGGACCGCCTGCAGGGGCGGCGTCCGATCAGCGAGTGGGTGGCGAACCTCTCCGAGGCGACCGAGAGCCTTGCCCTCGCCGCGCCTGGCGAGCAGTGGCAGCACGACCAGCTGCACTGGGTCCTGGGAGACGTGGTGGAGGCGGCAGAAACGGGCGAGGCTGGCCAGCTCGTGGAGACGCTGCTCGATCTTGCTGAGCTGCGGTCTCTGCTCGAGGATCGGCTCCGGGGCCGGCCGACGAGAGCCAACTTCCGCACCGGAGACCTCACCATCTGCACGCTCGTCCCCATGCGCTCCGTACCGCACAGGGTGATCGGCCTGCTCGGTTTGGACGATGGCGCCTTCCCGCGACATGCCGCCCAGGATGGCGACGACCTCCTCCTCCTCGAGCCTCGTGTCGGCGACCGGGACACGCGCTCGGAGGACCGGCAGTTGCTGCTCGACGCCCTGCTCGCAGCGACCGAGCACCTCGTGCTCACCTACGAGGGCCGCGATCCGAGGACGAACCAGGAGCGTTCGCCGTGCGTCCCCGTCGCCGAGCTGCTCGACGTCGTCGACCGCACGGTCAGGGTGCCCGAGGGCTCGCCCCATCAAAGGGCGCGGCACCACGTCGTGGTCGAGCATCCTCTCCAGTCCTTCGACCCGCGCAACTTCGAACCGGGCGCACTCGGCGGCGAGGGCTCGTGGAGTTTCGACCCTGTCGACCTCGAGGGTGCCCGAGCTCACAGCGAACCGCCGACGGCACCGGAGAGATTCCTTGCCCACCCGCTCGGGCCGATCGGCGAGCAGGTGGTCCAGCTCGACTCCCTCGTCCGCTTCCTCGAGTTCCCGGTCCGGCAGTTCCTGCGTGAGCGGCTCGGCTGGTACGGCAGCGGCGGCACCGACGAAGTGAAGGATGCCCTGCCGGTGCAGCTCGACCCGCTCGAGAAGTGGGGTGTCGGCGAGCGGATGCTGCAGGCGCGCCTCGCCGGCGCCACGCTGGACGAGGCCCGAGCCGCCGAGAAGGGGCGGGGACTGCTGCCGCCAGGGGCGCTCGCCGCCCGGGACCTCGGCGACATCGAACAGGCGGTCGACAGGCTGGTCGCGGTGACCAAGGACGCCGGAGGGGTGGCAGTCCCCGACTCGGTCGAGGTGAACCTCCGGCTTCCCGACGGACGGGCACTCATCGGCACAGTTCCCGATGTCCACCAGCTCGAGAGCGGGGACAAGAGCCGCATCGTCCGCTGCCTGTATTCCCGGCTCGGCGCAAAGCACCGTCTGGCGGCGTGGGCACACTTCCTCGCGCTCACGGCAGCACATCCTGAGCGAGAGGTCACCGCCCTCACGGTCGGGAGAGCGGAAGGGTCTACCAGGGGAGCCCCGCGCATCGCAGTCGCCGAGCTGGCTCTGCTTGCCCCGTCTCCGGACGAACGCCGGGAGCGGGCCCTGCTCGAGCTGGCGGCGCTCGTCGACCTCTACGACCGCGGCATGCGGGAACCCCTGCCGCTCTTTGCCACGACCTCGGAGCGCTTCGTCTCGGCGTTGAGACGGGAGGGTCGCGTCGTCGACGAATGTCACCAGACCTGGGACGCGAGCGACCGCGGCTTCAGCGAGAGCCAGGAACCCGCACACCTCCTCGTCCTGGGCGGGCAGCCGACCTTTTCCGACCTCCTCCGCGAGCCGGCGCGGTCCGACGAGAGCGGCCCGGGCTGGTCGAGCGAGAGGTCTCGTGTCGGGCGGCTCGCCCGACGCCTCTGGGAGCCGGTGCTCGACCATGAGGACCGGAGGTACTGCTGATGGCATCGACGACCGAGCGCGCAGCCGGGCGGTCGATCGCCGAGCCGGATCACTTCGACGTCTGCGGCTCGCTGCCGCCGCTCGGCATCACCGTGCTCGAGGCGAGCGCCGGAACGGGCAAGACTTTCACGATCGCCGCACTGGTGACTCGCTTTGTCGCTGAGGGTGTGCCGATTTCCGAGGTGCTCGCAGTGACCTTCACCCGGCTGGCGACCGGAGAGCTCCGCGATCGGGTGCGCGCCCGCCTGGTGCTTGCCGAAGAGGGGCTCGCCCGCTACCTCGAAGGCGGAGAACTGCTCCCGGCCGACGACTCGGTGCTCCGCCTGCTCGCCACCGGTGACCGAGAGGAGGTGTCAGCGCGCCGGGACCGGCTGACCGACGCCGTCACCTCCTTCGACGAGGCCACGATCACGACGACTCACGGGTTCTGCCAGCTGATGCTGGCGGGCCTCGGGGTCACTGGTGACGTGGCGACAGGCTCGACCCTTCTGGAGGAGCCGA